>JANMRV010000619.1:0-4921 GCA_031388685.1 Planctomycetota bacterium | reverse complement strand
GCCATCCTCGCTACTCGCCCCTGATTCCGTCCACGCGTTTGGGGCGCGGACGGAAAGAATCCCAGCAGCGCCAGGCTGCCCAGGAGAGGTGGCCGAGCGAAACTGCGCCAATGCAGCGCAGCGCGAGGATCTGATTCGGCGCGAGGTCCTCGCGCGGCACAAGGCCATAGGCCCAGCGGCCGACCGTCGGCGCGAACGCGATCAGCGCAGAGAGCAGGAGCACGAGTCCGGTGAACAACCACAACCGCAGCGCCGGATCGAGCCGATCGCGGCGCGCCACCAGGCGCTCGCCCCATAGGAAGACGCCGAACATCGACAGCGCAATCAGGAGCAACGACGAATTCATCGCGTCGCGCAGGAACGCGATCAACATCGCCAGCGGGAACAGCACGACAAAGGCGCGCACGATTGCCCACGGCCGATGGGGCGAGCGATCGTCGAGGCGCAAGCGCCGCAGTGTCTCCTGCGCCCCGACCACCGGCTGCGGCGTGCGCAAGATGTGTTCGAGGTCCGCGCGGAATTGCGCGGCGCTCGCCTGTCGACGCGCCGGATTCTTGTCGAGCGCGCGCAGGATCAGGGCATCGATGCGCGGTTCGACGGCCGAAAGTTGCGACGGCGGCAGGAAACGGCCGAGCGGCAACTCACCGGTCAAAAGCTCGTAGAACAGGACGCCCAGCGAGAAAAGGTCCGCGCGATGGTCGACGCTGCGCGGCCGCTCGATCTGCTCGGGCGCCATGTAGTGTGGCGTGCCCATGGTCTCCTGCTCGCCGGTCAGCGTGTTGGGAGCCATGTCGGCGGAACGCAACTTCGCAAGACCGAAGTCGGCAAGCTTCGCCGTGCCGATGTTGTTGAGCAGCACGTTCTCCGGCTTCAGGTCGCGGTGCACCAGGCCGAGCGCGTGTGCGGCTTCGAGCGCGTCGCACATCTGGCGGATGATTTCGAACGTCGCTGTCGCCGAGAGTTGGCCGGTCTGCAAGAGGTCGCGCAGCGTGCGGCCCTCGACGTATTCCATCGCGAGATAGAAACGCCCGCCGACTTCGCCGGATTCGTGCAGCGAGACGATGTTGGGATGGTTCAGGCTCTCCAGCGCGCGGGCTTCGCGCGCGAAACGTTCGGCGAAGGCGCGCTCGCTCGACTCGCGGGCGAAGAGGATTTTCAGCGCGACCCAACGTCGTTTGGTCTTGTGGCGGGCCTTGAAGACGATGCCCATGCCGCCCTGACCGAGCAGGTCGTGGATTTCGAACTGGGGAAGCAGCGCTTCGACTTCGCTCGGTTCAATGCGCAGTTCCTGCCGCGGCGGGGGCGCGTCCCAGGTTGCTTTGCGCGAGTCCTCCAGCGCGACGCTCATCATGCAGCGTGCGCACAGACCGCGGGCATCGGAGCGCGCGGGGGTGGTCGCTCCGCAGCGGGGACAGGAGGGGGACGAGGTCACGTGGAAACGGGGATCGTGGGGAAGGGTACCTTTCCAGAGTCGGTGTCAGAGTACGGCAGTACGGCTCCAGGCACTTTCAACGATTCGCACTCGAAGAGTTGAAAGTGCCCGCCCCCGTCGTGGTCGCTCGTCCCACCGTCCGGCCTCCTTCTTCCGCCGACCGGCGCACCACCCCAAGCAACACCTCAGCCTCTCACCGCCCTCACTCCCCCAACGCTTCGAACAGATTCTGGATCTCGTCCTCGACCTCTTCCGGCCGGGCCAGAGTCTGCGCGATCTCTCGGCGCAGCAGTTCGCCATACCGCTTGCGCAGGCGGTGCGCCGCAACCTTGACCGCACCGTGGGTCATGCCCATTTTCTTGGCGACATCGATGTGGTCCGGGGCCTCGCCGCTCAAACTCGGCTCCAACAGCAAGAAAAGTTCACGCCGTCCCGCGGCGCGAAATTCGTCGCCAAGCGTCACCAACACACGTTCGAGCAAGGTCTGCGCCCAGCGGCGATCGAAGGCGCGGTCGGGTGTCTCCAGATCCGCGGGCTCGGCCGAAAAACGACCTTCGGCATCGTCGAGATCGATCGAAACGACATGCAACGCACCGCCACGTTTGAGCGTCTGCGCACCGCGCCGATGATTGGCGATGTGGTGCTTGAGCGCGGCCAGCAGGAACGATCGCAACCGTCCGCGCTCCGGCGAAACGTTGGCAAGATCGCCGCTTTCGAAGAGGCGCGCGAAGAATCCCTGCACCAGATCCTGGGCGTCCTCGGGACTGAAGCCGCGCCTGCGCACGTAGCCGTACAGCGGATACCAAACCTGCTTGCACAAGGACTCGAGTGCGAGCCGCGCCGCCGGCGCATCGTGTCCGCCCGCTCGCAATACCAGACTCCAACGCGTGGTCTGAAATCGTCTCCCGGAGGAGGAGTCTTTGGAGGTGCCCATCCCGTGCGTGCTGGTCCGAGGACCATGCACTTCCTGGGGACCAGAGTAACCGCCGAAAATCGCAATCGCGTTCGATCCGCGAACGCGGCGGGCGATGTTCGGCGAATGTAGCTTTTCGCGAAACCCCGGCGGCGTGAATCGGTTCAGGCTGGCGAGCTAACCGGACCCACTTCCGCGGACCCATCCCGGAGCCCGCCGGCGCGCCCGACATGCTCGGATTCCCTGCTACTATTGAAGGTCGCGCCCCGCTGGGGCCCATTGCCCTATGACTACGACTCCTAACGATCGCTTCCCCTGGTTCCAGGCTCTCGCGGCCTCCTTTCTGGCCGCCGCGGTTTCTTCCGCCCAGGGACCGCCGCCTCCGCCGCCCGCGGTCGCTTTGGCGCCGATCGGCAATCCCGTCACGACCTCCAAGACGAATCTGGGCAAGGTCCTCTTCTGGGAGGAGCAGCTGGGAACCAACCGGACTATGGCCTGCGGTACCTGCCACATCACCGGCGCCGGTGGATCGGACCCGCGCACCGCCCAGGTGAACTCGGGCAGCGCGCACCCCGGCCCGGACGGCGTGTTCGGCGGCCTGGATGACATCTTTGGCTCGCGTGGAGTGACCCGCGCCCTCGCCGACGGCAGCTATGACCTCGCGGCGATCTTCCGCTTGCAGCGCCAGGTCACCTCGCGCCGCGCACCCGCTGCGATCAACGCCGCGTTCGCGCCGCTGCAGTTCTGGGATGGCCGCGCGCAGGGGCCGTTCACGGATCCGATCACAGGTGTCGTCGTGATCGGCCAGGGCGCGTCGCTCGAGATCCAAGCGCTCGGGCCGCCGACCAGCGACGTCGAGATGGGGCATGTCGGCCGCAACTGGAACGATGTGGCCACGCGCATTGAAACCAGCACGCCGCTGCGTCTGGCGACGAATATCCCGGCTGCGCTGTCGACGTGGATCAACAATCGCTCGTACCCCGAGTTGTTCCAGGAGGCATTTGGCACGTCCGATGTGACTCCGGTGCGCATCGCCATGGCGATCGCAACCTACGAGCGCACGCTGAGCTCGAACCAGACGCCCTTCGATCAATTCGCGTCTGGAATTCCGAACGCGCTCTCGCCGCAGGAGTTTCAAGGCCTGCAGATCTTCACTGGAATCGGCCGCTGCAACACCTGCCACGGCGGGCCGTTTTTCACCGACAACCAATTCCACTACACCGGCGTCCGCCCGCAGAACGACGACCTCGGTCGTTTCGCGGTGACCGGCAACAACGGCGATCGCGGCGCGATGAAGACGCCGGGATTGCGCAACCTGCAACTGCGCGCGCCGTTCTTCCACAACGGACGCATGGCGAGCATCGGGGCCGTGGTCGACTTCTACAATCGCGGCGGCGACTTCAACGCGCCGAACAAACCGCTGACGATCGCGCCGATCGGCTTGAGTCCGCAGCAGCGAGCCGACCTGATCGCGTTCCTCGGGCGGCCGCTGACCGATGTGCGCGTCACGAATCAGACCGCGCCCTTCGATCGGCCGACGCTGGCTTCCGAAACCAACGCGGTGCCGTCGCACTACGGGACGCCGACGCAGGGCAGCGGTGGCTTTGCTCCGCGCATGGTCGCGTTCGAGCCTGCGCTCACCGGCAGCAACGCGATGACCCTGGGCATCGACGCCGGTAACGCAGGCCGGCCCGCCGTCTTGATCATGGGCCCGGTGCAGTGGCTCACGGGCGTGGCGTTCCAAGGCGCGTCGCTGCACGTCGATCTTGGGGCTGCGTCGCTGGTCAAGCGCATCGGCGGCCTGCAGGGCGCGGGCAACGGCAACGGCTGGGGTTCGGCGAAAGTTGCGATCGCGAACGATCCGCTGCTGATCGGGCAACAGATCTATGCGCAATGGCTGGTGCTCGACCCACAGGGGGGCGGAGTGCGTTTCTGCTCCAGCGACGCCGTCGCGATCACCTACAAGTAAACGCATCGATATCCACGCGCGGCGCGCCTCGTCCCCGGACGAAGCGCGCCGCGCTCGTTTGCCCAGGGATCCCTGGGATGTGGCGTAAGCTTGAGGGCAGTCGAACTGCGCGACTGCCACTTCATTGCACAGGTGCGCGACTTCAGACTCCTCGGCGGCCGTGCACTGATCGCCGCCTCGTTGTTGCCGGCGATCTGCGCGGCCCTGGGACTCGGCTCGGCGACGCTCGAGATTCCAGGCCAGGCCCAACTGGCCGGCCAGATCTTCTACGCGCAGTGGCTGGTCTTCGATCCGCAAGGCGGCGGCCGGCGGCTGTCAAGCGGGACTAGATTTCCTGCATCGATTCGGGTGGCTTCGACGTCAGCAGGTGACCTGCGCTGGAATTCCCCGGCGCCCTTGACCCAAGATCCATTCCATGAACCAGACATCCGCAGTGAGCTTCCAAGGCAATTCCCGCGTCCACATAGCGCTCGAGGTGGGCAACCTGGAGCGCTCGATCGCGTTCTACCGCGTGCTCTTCGGACTCGTGCCCGCGAAGATCCGGCCGGGATACGCCAAATTCGAACCCGACGATCCGTCGCTGAATCTCTCACTCAACGAAGGTCGA
>JANMRV010000617.1:0-8288 GCA_031388685.1 Planctomycetota bacterium | reverse complement strand
GTGCGAGACTCCGCGGAATTCCGCGAGCGCCATGGCGCCGCTCAAACCGTCAGCGGCTCTTCGGCCAGGACCGTCGTGGCAATGCCCGTCTTCTCCGTCAGCTGCGCCGCGATCTCCTCGAGTCGAGCGACCGAAACCGCGCGCGGCTTGTTCGCGCGCCCCTTCGGGTTCTCGATGGTCTGGATCTGGACTTCCTTGGGGCGCAGCTCTTCGACGCGCTTGATCCAAGTCTTGACCTCGGCGTCGACCGAGTTGTCCGGGCCGCCCTGCACGAAGGTCGAAGAAAGGATCAGCCGGTCCATCCCGGTCAGATGCGTGACCAGAGTCTTCAGCTCCTCGGGCTTGCGGCCGGTCATGGCCGTGAAGGTCTTCAGCGTGCCCCACTCGAAGCGCAGGATCGGCATGTCGTAGATCTGCAGCGCGCGGCGATGGTCCGCCGGCTCGAGGTTCGAGCCATCGGTCAAGATCGCCAGGTCCGCCTTGGGGAACCACTTGTTGCGCAGATCGCGCAGGTTCTCGGTGATCGTCAAGAGCTGGTGGTGCCGGGTCGGGTCGAGATTGCCCGACAGCACGATGCAGTCGATCTTCTCGCTGGCTTTGGACATGCCGATGATCCGGCGCGCCGCCGCGGTGACGATCACCCCCGCACTGGGGACCGAGTTGACCCGCGCCACGATCGGAACCGCGTCCGCCTGGCCGGTCTTGCAGAAGACGCAGTCGGGCAGGCAGGTCCCCGTGGCCGTGGGGACCGGGTTGATGCCGAGGGCGATGCCGAGCCGGCGCGTCTTGAGCGGGCCGTAAACGACGGAATGGAAGGGGGCGTTGGACATCGGCATCCGGAGGCTTCGGAACTGGCGGGAGGGCGATCGAATCCGCCCTGAAAGACCGGTTCTGCCCAACCGGACCGCCATCGTAACCCCAATTGAGAACCGTGGCTAGGCAGGGGATGAGCGATTGAACACGGCTCTGACGAGCTGAACGACGCCGACAATGGCCAATGCGAGGCCGAGCGGACCGCGAACGGGGTGCTCGGCCAACGCGCGCAGCCAGCGCAGGCCGAGCAGTTCGTTGGAGTGCACGGGGATCGCGTCCAGCACCCAGATGAGGCCTGTATGGGCTGCCATTGAGCACAGAAGCACCCGCCAAAAGCGTGCACTCGGGCGAGTCTCCTGCTCAGCGGATCCGCTGCTTTCGGCTTCGTTCTCCGCGCTGACTTCGCTGTTCTCGACAGGCTCCAAGAATCTTGCTCCGCATGGGTAAGTGGATCGACCCTTGGATTGATCGAGGCTGGCGGCTGAGGTGACAGGCGAGCCCTGGAGAATTGCTCTGGGTGTCCATTCCCGTATTCTCAGAGCAGGCCCGCGATGTACTTCGACTACACGATCGTCTTCGGCTTTGCGCTCGCCGGTGCACTGCTCGCGTTCGCGGCATGCCGGCGCCTCCCTGCGGCCCGCGACGGGGCGGCCGTTGTGCCTGGGGTCCCCCTGGAACAACGCGAACTCCGTCCGGTCCTGGCGGCAAGCCTGTTCACGGCCGCCCTTGCGTTGCTCTTCCCCTGCGCGCTGGTCGTGCGCGACTGTCTCCAGGACAGCGGGGTGGCGCAGAGCCGTGGCGTTGGCGGGTTGGCTGTGATTGAAGTCGGGCTGCTCCTCGCCGGCCTCTCGATCGCCCTCGCCTATGTATGGAAGCGTTGCGGGCCTGGGCCGGACTCTGGCGCGCGGCCCCCCGAGCCGGCCGCCCACGAGAGACCTTAGGTGTCAGGTGCCGCGGGCAACGCCTTTTTGGACCTGCTGCTGGCGCTCGCTCCCGCCGGCATGCCCGATTGGCTGCTCGTCGGCCTCTCGGCTCTGATCGCGGTCGCCGTAGGCCTCGCGCTCGTGGCGGTCAATGTGGGCTTCGGCCACGCATTGGAGCGCAGGCTCGCCGGCCTGTCCGTCCGCGGGCCGCGGACGTGGTTCGGCACCGGACTCGGAGCGCAGTTGGGCGAGAGTCCGCCCGACCGCGGCCGATTCGCGTTCGCGCCTGCGCTCGCGCTCGCCGGCGCGCTGGGAGCGCTGGCGGCCTACCCGTTCGCGCCCCACGTTTTTTTCGCCGACCTGGAACTTGGTTGGTTCGCCATCGTCGCGCTGCTTTTCGTGTCGAGCCTTGGTCGCGCGTGGATGGACCGGGCTGGAGGGAGTTCGGGCGCGATTCGAATTGTCGATGCGGTCCCGCCTGTGCTGGCACTCTTCGCGGGTCTGCTGATCGCCGGCACGTCGAACCTGATCGCCGCGAGCCGCTTGCAGTCCGACGGGTTCGGCCTGGGCTGGGCCGTGTTCAAGAATCCGTTTGCGCTGCTCGCCGCCGCGTTGTTCCTCGCCACCGCTGGCCACCTGCGCGGCGATCGGATCTGCGGGTCGGCCGAGACCGTCACTGAGTCCACGCGCAAATTCTTGCTGTGCGCGCTCGCGGCGGTCTACTTCCTGGGTGGCTTCGAGAGTCCATTGACCTGGGCGCTGCGCCAGTCGCTCGGCGAAGATCCGGGATTTCTCAATCATGTCGTGTCGGCCGACGGATCGACACGCACGCACATTGCGATCGGAGGACTCGTGTTCCAGGCTGCCTGCGCGTGCACGTTGCTTGCCAAAACGTGGCTCGGTGTCGCGGCGCTGTGTTGGCTCGAGCGCAATCGCGAACGCTCGCGCATCGCCGCGGCTCTTCAGCGCTCCTCGATGACGATCGGCATCGTCTGCGTGCTGGGCGCTCTGTTGTGGGAGTGGGCGCGCGCATCACTTTGGAGTGCTGGATGAAATTGTCCGCGCTGATGTTCGCGGCTTGCCTCTTCGCAGCCGTCTTTGCCGGCGCGCACTTCGCCGGCCCAATCGGCGCGGCATTCGGACTGTTCGCGCTGCTGACGGTGGCTGGGGGGCTTGTCGCGCTGTTCCAGAGTTCGGCGACGCGCGGCGCGGCCGGTTGGTGCGCGTCGCTGCTCGGGACGGCGGGACTGTTCCTTTTGCTGGGTTCGGACTTCCTGGCCATGGCACAAGTCCTGCTGGGAGTCGGAGGCCTGCTCGCGCTGGTCGTGTTCGCGGCGTTGCTCGCCGAGCACGATCCCAGAGAGCGCAACTTCGCGCGCATCCTCGCGGTGCTGCTGATCGCCGCGCCGATTGCGGCGTTCATCGTGTGGCAGTGCGCGAAGCTTGCGGAGTTCACGCGCAGCCAGCCCGGCGCGAATTCCAAAAGCGAGGCCGAGCAGCTGGGGATCGCCTTGCTGGACCCGGCACGCTACGCGGCCGCGCTGCAGGTCGTCGGTGTGCTGATCTGCGTCGTGCTGGTCGCGGCTGGGCACTTCACGAAGCGCGCGAACGCCGAGGAGCCGGGCTGATGGGACTCGCCGCCTATCTGTGCGTCTCGGCCGCGCTGTTCGTGATCGGCCTGTGCTGCATCCTCGCGCGCAAGGGCTCGCTGCACGTGCTGATCGGCCTGGTCATGATCCTCAACGCGGCGAGCCTCAACTTTGTCGCCTTCGCTCGCTTTCAAAGCGAGCCGCAGGATGGACGCGTATTTGCGCTGTTCGTGCTCGTCGTGGGAGCGCTGGAAGTGGTTCTGGCTCTCGCCATTTTCGCGCAAACCAAGCGGGCGGAGCGCAGCTGATCGCCATGGATCAGCACCTGCTTTCCTGGATCCTCGGCTCGCCGCTGCTCGGCATGGCGATCGTATTGCTGTTGCCGCGCCGTTCGGCGGCGATGATTCGACTGTGCTGCCTGATGCCGGCGTTCGTTCCGTTGTTGTTGACGACGGCGATCTATCTCAGCGCGTTTCGCACGGAGGTCAGTGCATACCAACTTGTCGAACGTGTCGACTGGATACGTTCGACCCGCGCCGAGTACTACATCGGCGTCGATCGTGTTTCGTTCGCGCTGATCTGGTGCACCGCACTGCTTGCGTTCATCGCGGTGGCAGCGAATTTGTCCGTTGCCGTCGCGGGACGCGCCTATTGCGCGCTGCTTCTGCTGCTCGAATTCGGCCTCTTCGGCGCACTCGTCAGCCTGGACTCGTGTCTGTTCTTCGCGTTTCATGGACTGACTCTGCTCGCGATCGTGCTCGCGATCGGCTGCTTTGGAGCTGAGACACGCGCACAGACCGCAACGCGCTTTGCCGTGGTCTGGCTCGCCGGATCGATGTCGATCCTGATCGCGATCGTCGCGCTGCGGCTCGACGGAGGCACGTTCGCGATTCCGACGCTGATCCAACTTGCGCGCGCCGGAAAATTGAGCGGCGCCAACTTGGCGGGCGGTAGTTCGCTCTTCGGAATACCGTTCTCGACCTGGAGCCTTGGGTGCGTGATTCTCGGCCTCGGAATCCAATTCTCGGCCACGGCGCTGCTCCTCATGGCTCCACGCCGCTTCGCACTTGCGGTCGTGGCGCTGCTTGCCGCATTGGGCGTCGCGATCTTTCAGGTCGCTCAACTTTGGCGCGTGTCGCCATGAACATGGCGCGAGGGCAACAGTGACTCCCGGCTCCCTCGAAAGCTTGCGCGCGCTGGCGCCGGAACTTGTCCTAGCGCTGACGGCGTTCGGCGTTCTCGTTGTCGAATTGCTTTGCAAGGTCCGCGACTCGCGCCGCGCGGCGTGGATTGCGCGGGTCGGACTTGTCGCGATTGCTGGGTTGCTGCTGCTGCGCATGAACGGGCCCGCAGCCAGCGTATTCGGCATGTTGCAGGTCGACGGCTTCGCGAAGTGTTTCAAGCTGCTGTTGGCGCTTGGCAGTCTCGCGCTCGTGCAGATGTGGATGTCAAAGCGCCGCATGGCGCGCGCGATTTCGGTCGAGGCTGTGTTCCTGCTGCTGTGCGGATTGCTCGGCGGATTCCTGATGGTCGGAACGAACCACGCCTTGCTCCTGATGCTCGGGTTCGAGCTTCTGACGCTCGCGAGCTATGCGCTCGTCGGCCTTCATCCGCGAGCAGGACCTGAAAATGCGTCCACACCGCGGTTCTTCGCCCGTTCCGCACTCGGCAGCGGAGTCCTGATTTACGGTCTGAGCCTGCTCTATGGCCTGACCGGGACGCTCGACTTCGCGCGCATGGGCAGCGCCGGACTTGCGCAGCTGCTCGCAGCCAATCCCTGGCCCGTCGCATCCGCGTTGGGCCTCGTCTTCGCCGGCGTCGCGTCGAAGCTGGTCCTCACCACAGGTCGGGGCTTCGAGAGCGACACCCACGCGTTCCTTGCGATCGTTTCCCGCGTCGCGGGCTTCGGCGCGCTTCTGCGCATCCTGTCCGCGCTGTTCGTCCAGGACAGCGTCGCGACGGCCATGGCGCCGCACGCTGCGAAAATATCGATTGTTATCGCGATCCTCGCTGCGCTGACGATGACGATCGCCAACGTCGCCGCGCTGCAACAAGGCGGACTGAGGCGCATGCTCGCGTGCACGTCGATCGCACAGACCGGCTTTGCGCTGATCGGTGTCGCGTCGCTGAACGAGACTGGATTTTCTGCGGCGATCGTGTACCTGGCGATCGGCGCCCTGACGAGCGCGGGCAGTTTCGCGCTTGCCCAGCACTTCGAAGCGAACGCAGGGTCCGACCGGCTCGCGGATCTGCGCAGCCTAGGTCGACGCTCGCCGTTTGCGGGAATCGCGATGCTCGTACTGCTCGCAAGTACGATCGGACTTGCGCCGACCGTCGGATATCACGGGCTCGTCCGACTTTTCCTCGAGGGCTGGAATGCCGGCTTGGACTGGCTGGTCGTCGTCGCGGCGATCAACGTCCTGATCGCGGCCGCGCTTGCCTTTCGAATTGCGGGCGTGCTTTTCCTCGTGCCGCTGCCGACGAGCGAGCCCGTTCGCCCGACGGCTCTCGTTGCGCTCGCCGCGACTCTCGCGGGAACATGCATCGTGCTCGGGCTGTGGACGCGGCCGCTCGATCAATGGGCGAACGCCGCGCTCGATCTTTTGTGCGGTCCAGGCTGAGCGCGCGAGGTCAGCCCGGCTTGCGCGCGCTGATCCACAGACTGCCGTCCGCCTTGCTCGCGGCATGCGCCGGATCGAAGGTCTCCAAAGCACGCTCGTCGCGCACGCGCTGCGTGGTCACTTCGGCGAATCCGGCGCGCGTGAAGGCCTCGCACCACTGCGCCGTCGACAGATGATGCATCGACAGACCGGTCTTCGCCGGCCAGGACTTCGTCGAGGGACTTTCGACGAAGAAATCGACGATCACGTCGGCGCGGCCGCCGGGTTTGAGCACGCGCAGCGCTTGCGCGATCGCGCGCTCGAGATCGACGGAGTAATAGAGAGCTTCCATCGAGAAGACGCGATCGAAGCGCCCGTCGCGAAAGCCCAGGTGCTCGAACGACGCAATTTCATAGCGCGCCCGAATCGTCAGACTGTGCAACTCCTCCGCGCGCGCGATCATCTTCGGCGAGACATCGACGCCGACGGCTGTCGCGCCCGCGGCGGCCTTCGCCAGCAGGCGCGTGGCCCAGCCGTTCCCGCAACCAAGATCGAGGATCTGCTCGCCGGGTCTGATGCCAAGTTGCGCGACGACCTGGAGCACGACATTCGAATGCTCCGCTTCCATGCCGGCGTCGCGGCCTTCGGCGGCCCATTGATCGAAGGTGACGGCGAGTTTCTCGTGACTCATGAGAGTTTGATTGCTGCGGCGGGCGGACTGTTCGGTGAAAGACGTACGAGCAGGCGATCGAGCGGTTCGAGCACGCGTTCCCAATCGTACTCGCGTTCGACGAACTCTCGACCGCGGCGGCCAAGCGCGAGCGCTGCGTCGGGCGCGTCGAACAATCTCGCGATGGCCGCCGCCTGCTCTTCTGCCGAGTTGGCCACGATGAAGTCGCGACCGGCCTGGCCCTCGATGCCCTGGGTCGCGCTGGTCGTGCCGACGACCGGCAGGCCCATCGCCAAAGCCTCGAGCACCTTGTTCTGGATCCCGCGCGCGATGCGCAGCGGCGCCACGGAAATCTGGGCGCGCGCGAGCCACGTTCGTGTGTCGTCGACGAAGCCCGTGACCGCGACGCCGGGCAGCGCCGCGAGCGCGCGCACCGCCGCAGTCGGATTCGAACCAACGATCGTGAAGCGCACGTCGGGATAGCGCGGACGCAACAGCGGCAAGACCTCGCGCGCGAAAAACTCGCAGCCGTCGATGTTGGGCAAATAATCCATCACGCCCGTGAAAACTAGATGTCGGGGCTCGGCCAGCTCCGGCTTCGGCGTGTAGTAAACGAGGTCCACGCCGTTGCGCAGCACGAGCGAACTTGCGCCAGGAATTTTCTGTTGAAAGATCCGTTGCTCGAGCGGAGTGCAAAACACGTTCTCTGAAAACGCTCGCGCGACCCGTGTCTCGAACGCGAGCAACGTGCGCTGCTCCCGCGCGTAGATCCATTTCATCGGCGCGCGGCTGCGCTCGGCGTACTGCTGCCATTTGTCCGAATCGAGCTCGGCGAAGTGCATCACGCGCGCGAGTCGCGGATGCGGTTCGAGAAAGGCGCCCATGGACGAGCTGTAGGCGTAGGCGAGATCGGCCCAGCCCGCTTCGCGGTCCACGGCGAGTTGCAATTCCTTGGAGCCGAAGACGCCGAGCGTCAGCGGCCGATCCGTGAAGAGCAACGGCAGTGCGCGCAACTTGGCGCGCTTGGCATCGTGGCCGATCGCGAGCGTCGAGATGCCGACCGAATTCAAATGCCGCACAGCCTCGCGGTCGCCGTCGTCATGGGCAAACGCGATCACGTGCACTTCGTGCTGGCGCCGCATGCGCTCCAAGAGGCGCCAGGTCGTGATCTTGTCGCCACGATTGGGCGGATAGGGCACGCGCTGCGAAAGGAAAAGGATGCGCATCGTTAGCCCACTCCACGCAAGGATCTGGAGAAAATCGAGGGGCCGCCTGTGCATTGGCGCGCGCCATGCTGCCGAGCCTTGGATCTGGTTGACCGGTTGGCACCTCGCCTCCGCGGAACTGGGAACTCGCTCAGTTCAAGTATTGTTCGCGAACCACCCCGCCTCAAGGCGGCACTCGCGAATGAAAGGCATCCCAAGTGAATGTTGGAGGCCGACGCGCTGCACACTGCGCTGCATCTCGCAGCTGACCACGCCACGCATCTCGGCCGGCCGTAATGCCCCAACAACATGACGCAATGCGTCTAGGGATTCGTCGCCGACGTCAATGCAAAGGTCTCTCGACCCTTGATCACGAGCAGGGCCCGCTGACCGTTCGTTCGCGTGAATGGGGTGCAATCGGTCTGGTCGTGGTCATAGTCCGATGCCCACCAGTTGGAGAAGTCGAACACATCTGTGGCAGGAAGGCC
>JANMRV010000492.1:0-5434 GCA_031388685.1 Planctomycetota bacterium | reverse complement strand
GGTGGAGCGCGACCCGGCCGCCGGCTGGAGCCTGGATCCGGCTCGCCTGCGCCAGGCTCTCGCTGGATGCGCGCGCGGCCACGTTTTCATGACCAACTCGCACAATCCGACTGGCGCCCTGCTCAGCGGAGCGGAAATCGCCGTCCTGGCGCGCGAAGCCGAGCGCGTTGGCGGAGTGCTGGTCTGCTGCGAGGTCTACCTCGAATTCGAGGAGGCCGGCCGCCGCGAACACGCCTTCCAGGTCGCGCCCAACGCCATCTCGATCTCGAGTTTGACCAAGGCCTACGGCCTGGGCGGCCTTCGAGCAGGTTGGATCGTGCTCGGCGAGGCGCTGGTCGGTGAGCGCGAGAGCCTGCTCGATCTGGCCTACCTGACCTACGGCGACCAGCCCACCCATACCCTGCGCGCCAGCCTCGCCGCCCTGTCACGGCTTGCGGAGCTGCGTGTCGCCATCGATCGCACGCGCCGTGAGACGCGACCGGCGCTACTGCGCTGGTTGGCCTCGTCCCCCGGCATCGTGTCCACGGCACCGGCTCTCGGCCTGACCGCCTTCCCGCGAATCGAGGGCATCGCGGATACGAACGCACTGGCCGACTTCCTGGTGAAGCACTGGGATGTGGGCGTGGTGCCAGGAGAGTTCTTTGGTTGCCCGGGACATGTGAGGATCGGCTCCAGCGAGGAGCCGGCCCTGCTTCAAGCCGCGCTGGACCGGCTCGGCGCGGGCATCGCCGACTTCAAGAGTCGTCCAGGCGCCTAATTCGTTCGCCGCGCAGAGGATTCGCCCAGGTCGGCGAGCGCGCGATCCACGATTTCGCGCTCGAGGTCGCGCAGGGGACGGCCCAGCTCGCGCGCGAGCGCCGCCAGGTCGTCGAACTCCGGCGAAACGTCGAGCGCGCCCGCCGAGCCGGCCCGGTGTCGGAGCTTGACGCGCACGCTGTGACCGGCGAACTCGACGCGGCGCTCGCTGCGTTCCAGTTCGGTGCGCTCGCAAAGGAGCCAGCGCACGCCGAGCGAACTGGAGTTGGCGAACACGGCCGCTTCCAGGTCGCGGCGCAGATCCGCCCGGCACAGGGCGCTGATCACCACGCCCGGGCGGTCCTTCTTCATCTGGACAGGCGCCGACCAGACTTCGAGGGCGCCGCACTCGCGCAGCCGCGCCACCAGGTGGCCGACCTCTTCGCCGGTCATGTCGTCGAGGTTCAGTTCCATGAGCCAGGCGTGCGCTCCGGGCCCGCCGGTCCCCGCGGTCCCCAACTGAACGCGCAGGATGTTCGGCGGCCCCTCTCTGGGGTCGCGGTGACCCGCCGCGTACCCGATGCGCGCGGCGACGAAGTGCTCGGGAGACCTGAACTCGTCGACGTACTCGGCGAGCAGGGCGGCGCCGGTCGGCGTCAGCCGCTCACCTCCCCCGCCACCGATCACCATCGGCAGACCGCGCATGATCTCCGCCGTGCCTGGCGCGGGAACCGGCATCTCGCCGTGGGCACAGCGCACGGTCCCAGTTCCCGTCAGCGGCGGCGTGGCGTACACACGCCGGACGCCGAGCCTATCGAGCGCGAAGGCTGCTCCGCAGACGTCGATCAGGGCATCGACGGCACCGACTTCGTGGAAGTGGATATGCTCGACGGTCGTCCCGTGCACCGCCGCTTCGGCCCGCGCGATGCGTCGAAAGACGTTGCCGGCCCGCTCGCGTGCCGAGGACGTCAGGGGCGAGCGCGCGATGATCCCAAGGCAGTCCGCCAATCCGCGGTGCGGCGCGCGCGCCGATTCCGGTGTGACGACGGTCAGCAGGCGCCCCGACAGCGAGCCACGCCAGGCAACCTCGAGCGAGAGTTTTGCCTCTCCGGGAACCAGCGCCTCAGCGAGCGATTCGAGATCTCCCAGGACGAAGCGCGGATCCTCCAGCCCAAGCAGGGCAGCGAGGAACATGTCGCCCGCCATGCCGGAGAAAGGTTCGATATAGAGCGTCGTCGGTTCGGACATTGCGGCAATCTAGCGGCAATGGCTGCGCGAGCGAAAGGCCGCTCATGGCGGCTCGCGAGTGGCGCCGAGCCGGTTCGGGCGCGGGCTGGCCCGCGCGAGGCAGGCCACGACGACCCGCGCAGCCCCGGCCGCGAACAGGCAGCGCGCACATTCATTGGCGGTGGCGCCGGAGGTGACCACGTCGTCCACGAGCAACACGGTTCGGCCGGCAAGTCGGCCGCGCAGACCCCGCCTTTGGGCAAAGGCCCCGCGGACGTTGGCGGCGCGAGAAACAGCGCCCGGGGCGCCCTGGGGCGTCGTCGCCCGCGTGCGCCTCAGTCCGCGCACGCAAACCAGGCCCAGCTCGAGCGCCATGGCGCGCGCGAGCAGCCGCGCCTGGTCGTAGCCGCGCACGAATTCGCGCGCCGGATGGAGCGGCACGGAGACAACGGCCGCGCCGACGGTGGACTGGAGTTCGCAGGAGAGTTCAGCGCGTCGAATGCGCTGCGCCAAGAACTCTCCGAGGGGACGTGCCAGGTCGCGGCGAGCTCCGTGCTTTAGCGCCAGGATCCAGGCGCGGGCCGCGGGATCTCCGGCGTAGTCCGTCAACGCCACGAGTTGCGACCAGCGCGGCGGATCGAGGCGACAGGCACTGCACAGATTTCCATCGGGAATCGGGGCAGGCAAGAGCGCCGCGCAGCGACCGCAGTGGGCCGCTTTGGATTGCCCACGCAGGCGGTGCGCGTCGCAGCTACCGGCTTCGTCGGCCGCGGCGCCGCACAGCACGCAGGCTGAGGGGAACAGCGCCTCGCCGAACAGCGCGACCTGCTCTTCGAGGCATCGCATCCAACAGCGAGCATCCATAAAAGGAAGGACTCGAGCTGACGGCCCTGACGACCCGGTTTTTCGGATTTACTCGTCGAGTTCTTCGTCCGCGGGCGGCGAATGCCGCTGAGCGGGAGCGCTCGGCGCCCTCAAACCCAGTTCCCGCCGCAGCCGTTCCGCGTAGGACTGCACCGCTTCGTCCGCCTCCGAATCGATGCCGAAAAGATCTCCAACCTCGCGCGCCAGCCCTGCGTCGCGGTCGAAATCGGGCGGATTCTGGCGAAACCAGCTGCGCAGGTGGCGGCGCACCGTGACCAGGGACCACCACCAGGCGCTGAGCTCGAGCAGCGCGGCCGCGAGCACGACCGCGCCGGTCCAGAGTGCGGCCGAGCCCGAGGAACCGCTCGGTTGCGGCACAGCGCGCGCGTACAGTTGCGCCGCGAAACCCAGCAGCAGCAGTCCAAACCCGAGCAGCGTCTGCACGCGGTGGAACAACATCTCGCGCAGGGATCGAAGATCCGCGCGCGGACGTCCGAAGCGTTCTTCGACCAGCGACTGCGGATCTCGAACCAGGGTTCCATGGGCCAGCAGGAATCCGCCGGCGAGACACAGCACGAGTCCGAGGCTGCCCCAATCGGGCGGCCCCCACAGGCGCTGCACCGGAATGTACGCATCGAGCATGGGCCGACGGTAGGTCCGGCCGGACGCCGCCGCAAGCCGTCCTGCCGGGCTCCCGTTTGAACTGTTCGGACTCGAATCCAAAGGACCGAGGCCCGCGCACGCTGCGCCGCGCCTCGACGGGACTAGGGCCGCGTCCGGACCTGCCGGCTGGTCTCGTCCTGGCGGCGCATCTATCATCCCCTTTTTCCGCGGCGCCTGCGCAAGTTCACCCCACCATGTCCGAGTCCAAGGCAGTTTCCTCCGGCTCGGGTTCCACGGAACCTGACGTGCTCCACATTGCGCGCCTCGCGCGCCTGGCGATCGAGCCCGCGCAGCTTCAGGAACTCAGCGCTCAGTTCGCGCGCATCCTGGAGTCCTTCAAGACGCTTTCCACGCTCGACGTCGAGGGCGTGGAGCCGATGACGCGGCCCACCGATTTCAGCGACGTGATGCGCGACGATCGCGAACGGCCAAGTCTCTCGGTGGACGAAGCGCTGGCCAACGCGCCTGCGCGCATCGACGGGTTCTTCAGCGTCCCCAAGACGATCGGCGGCGAACAATGAGTTCCTGGGACTCGACGCTCGACGCCTGCGCGCTGGCCGCGGCGTTTCGGCGCGGCGAAACGACCGCCGAGCAGAACGTGCGCGCGAGTTTCGCGCGCATCGACGCGCTCGACCCTTTGCTCTGCGCCTTCGGCCGGCTCGAACGTGAGCGCGCGCTCGAGAGCGCGGCGCGCATCGATCGCGAACACGCGGCGGGCATCCCGCAAGGAGTCCTTGCCGGCGTGCCGATCGCGCTCAAGGCCAACATGTGCTGGCAGGGCGTCGAGGCCAATTGCGGCAGTCGCGTGCTGTCCGGCTACAAGCCCCCCTACACCGCGACTTTCGTGCAACGCCTGCTCGACGCGGGCGCCATCCCGGTCGGCATGACGAACATGGACGAGTTCGCCATGGGCAGTTCGGGCGAAAACTCCGCCTACGCCGTCGCGCGCAATCCCTGGGACAGGCTGCGCACACCGGGCGGTTCCTCGAGCGGCAGCGCGGCCGCCGTCGCCTCGGGCATGGTCCCGCTGGCGCTCGGATCGGACACGGGCGGATCGGTGCGCCAGCCTGCGGCCTTCTGCGGCATCGCCGGATTCAAGCCGACCTACGGCCGCGTCTCGCGCTACGGACTGATCGCCTTCGGAAGCTCGCTCGATCAGGTCAGTCCGTTCGCGCGCAGCGTGCGCGACATCGAACTCGTCACCCACGTGATCTCGGGCGTCGACTCGGCCGATTCGACCACGGCGCAACTTCCGCCGATCGAACCGGAGTCCGCTGAAGGCGGCGTCAAGGGCCTGCGCATCGGCATTCCGCGCGAGTATTTCCCCAAGCAACTTGCCAGCGACGTGCGCGCCCTGCTCGAGGCCGCGAAAGCGCAGTGGATTTCGCTCGGCGCTGAATTGATCGACATCGAATTGCCGCACACCGACTACGCGATCCCGACGTACTACGTCGTTGCGACGGCGGAGGCTTCGTCGAACCTCGCGCGTTACGACGGCATCCGCTATGGCCCGCGCGTCGAAGGCGACGGCAGTCTGCAGGGCATGTTCGCGGCCACGCGCGCGGCGGGATTCGGCCCTGAAGTGAAACGGCGCATCCTGCTCGGCACCTACGTGCTCTCCAGCGGCTACTACGACGCCTGGTACAACCGCGCGCTTCGCGTGCGACGCCTGTTGCGTCGCGACTTCGAGCGTGCCTTCGAGAAGGTCGACCTGATCATCGGCCCCACGGCTCCGACGGCGGCCTTCCGCATCGGTGAAAAGTCTTCCGATCCCGTGGCCATGTACCTGTCCGACGTGATGACCGCGCCGGTCAGCCTGGCGGGTCTGCCGGGAGTTTCGATTCCCTGCGGATTCGTGCAGGAATCCGCGACCACGCTGCCTATCGGCATGCAGATCATCGGACCGGCGCTCGCCGACGCGCGCGTGTTGCGCGCCGCCCGCGTG
>JANMRV010000613.1:0-4719 GCA_031388685.1 Planctomycetota bacterium | reverse complement strand
CAGGATAGGCACGAGGCTTTCCCGCGTCTTGGCGATGAGGATCGTCTCGCCGCCCTCCTCGATCTTGCCGTCCCACCAATAGAGCGAGCGCATGCCCTCGACGATATTCACGCACGCCGCGAGCCGGGCCTCGATCAGCGTGTGGCCGATCTTGCGCGCCTCTTCGATCGAGGCCGTGGTCATATAGACGAGGCGTAATTCCATCGGCGTGCTCCTTGGACTCTCGGGCAAACCCGAGTAACATAGCGCGATAGAAGAGCCCAATCCCACGGAGAACGGGAATGGCCGCACAGGGAACGCACATCAACTCGAACCAGCACAAGGCGCCGACCGCATCACGCGGGAGAGCCAAACCTTCGCCCGCGCAGCTTGCTTGGCTGCGCCACGGTCTTACGCAGCCCAGCGGCAAGCTGCCGCTGTTCGACCGCGGCGGCCAGCGCATCCGCGAACGCACGATCCGAAGTTGTCTCGATAATTACTGGGTCGATCCGTGGTTCGAAAATCCACTGAATCCAGGCTGGCACGTCTGCCGGCTCACGCCGCTCGGCCGCGCGTTCGCCGAGCAAAAGGACCGCGATTAGCGCGGCCGTCTCGCGGCGGCGCCGGGAAGATCGAACGTACCTGCCCATAGGCCGCGCTGGGCACGGCGGGCCGATTCCTGCGCGCTCACATAGAGATTTGACGCCGACGTCGCGGCCACGGCCCATCCCGCCGTAATCATCGCCTCGCCAACATCTTGACCCTCGACAAAACAGCGTGCCGCGGCGTTGCGCGACGCCTCATTGTCCACGGTCACGCAGAACACGGTCTTGCCGGCGACTAGGCTCGCAAGGATGGCGCGCGCATAGACGCCGCACGGATAATTCTGCGGCCTGCGGTCGACCCATTCCGAGCAGGTCTGCGACATGTGTGGCGCGGAGATACCGGCAATGCGGAGCGCCTTGTCGCCGATGCGCAACGTCGCCGCATCGGGAGCGGTCGCGCTGCCCGACACTGTCTCGGCGGCAAGACCGGGCGCGGTTGCCGCCCCCCCCCCCCCTACAGCGCGCCGTACTGAACCCGCAACCGATCCTGCAACCTTTCCAGCAGCTTCGTGTGGATCTTGCAGACTCGCGACTCGGACAAATCCTCGAGCTCCCCGATCTCGCGCATCGAAAGTTCCTCCCAGTACTTGAGGTAGACGATGCGATACTCCTGTTCGGTCAGCCGCTGGGCGACCAGGCGCAGAAGCTCCTCGCGCGAGATCCGTTCCTCGGGAGTATCGAGGCGCGGGTCGACGACGACTTCGAGCCTCTCGATGTCGCCGCTGGACTCGCCCGTCGCCAGCGTGTGCGCACCGCTGGGTGCTCCGGGCAGGGAGACCGCGAACAACTGGCGGTACTCGCTCAACTCGAGGGCAAGGGCACCGGCGATCTCCGACTCGCTGGGCTCGGCACCCTTGTTCGCACGCAAGCCCTCGACGACGCGCTTGTGCCGCTCGAGGCGCGCACGCCAGGGTCTGGGCAGCCAGTCCTCACTGCGCAATTCGTCGAGCAACGCACCGCGAATGCGCAGCTCCGCATAGGACTCGAAACGCACGCCGAGTGAGGGATCGAAACACTCGATCGCCGCCATCAAGCCGAAATTCGCGGCGGTTTGCAGGTCGCCGCGGTCCACGGAGCGCGGCAACCGCGCCGAAAAACGGCGCACAACGATGTGGACGAAATCCTGGTAAGCCAGGGCCAACTCGTTGCGCGTGTCCGGATTCTTGCACTTGCGCCAGGCGCGCCAAAGCCGGCGGAACACGCGTTCCTGCTGGGCTGCTCGCGCGCGCGTGCGACGGCGTTCGAGTGCAAGCATGCGCTCGGCTTTCGCGATCATGGCACTGCTGGCCGGCACACGCCGAGGTTTCGCGGCCGGTGCACCACACGGCTGCGACATCCGCTGAGGAGCGACACTCGTCCGCGGGCTGACGACTGTCGCGAGCTTTGGGGCAGTGTTGGTGTGTGGGCCCATGCGCCGGAAACAGGCGGCGCGGTGCGTCGCGACGTTTCCGATATGCGACGTTGTGACGGATCGGCGCGGCGAGTTCAAGCCCGAAGCGCCATGGAAACTTTCACCACGAAGCGCAGTGCCGCAAACTACTCGAACGATGTGGGGTCTTCCTCGAAGCCCAGTTCACCCAGCACCGATCGCTCGCCGTTGCGCATCGCGCGACGATCACGCGGCGCCCGATCGTCAAAGCCGCACAGGTGCAGACAGCCGTGCACGATATAGAGCGCAAGTTCGCGCTCGACTCGGACCCCGCGTCGGCGCGCCTGTGCCCGTGCACGTTGCACGGAGATGTACAGTTCCCCCACCGGACCGCCGTCTGCCTCTCCGAGATCGAAACTGATCACATCCGTCGGCCGAGGGTCCGCGAGCCAGCGGCCATGCATGCGTGCCAGCTCCGCGTCATCGACGAACACGATCGAGATCGGCGCATCCGGCCGCTTTCCGAAGGCCAGGGCGGCGCGGGCGATCTTGCGCACGCGGGGATCTGTCAGCGGCCGCCGGCTTGCCACCCAGAAAACCGCGACCTTGACCGGCCGCGATTTGCGGGCTTTTCCGCGCGCGGCGCGCGAATTCACGCAGGCCCACCCTGATCGAAAAGCCCGCGGGCCGGCGCCTCGTAGGCGCGCACGATTTGTTCGACCAGCGGGTGCCGGCAGACATCCTTGACCGTGAATTCGGTCACGCCGACGTCGGCAAAACCCTGCAGGCGCGCCACTGCGTCGGCCAGTCCGGAGCGTTGGCCGCGCTCGAGATCTGTCTGGGATGGATCGCCCGTCACCACCATCTTGGAACCCTCGCCAAGTCGGGTGAGGAACATCTTCATCTGCGACAGGGTGGTGTTCTGGGCTTCGTCGAGGATCACGAAGGCATTGCTCAGGGTGCGCCCGCGCATGTAGGCCAGGGGCGCCACCTCGAGCACGCCGGCTTCCTCGAGCCGCTGGATGTCCTCCATGTCGACGAGGTCGCGCAGCGCGTCGTAGACCGGCCGCAGGTAGGGATCGAGCTTGGCTTGCAGGTCGCCGGGCAGGAATCCTAGATGCTCACCAGCTTCGACGACCGGCCTCGTCATCACCAGACGACGGACCTCGCCGGCGCGCAGCGCGCGCACGGCCGCCGCTACCGCGAGATAGGTCTTGCCCGTACCCGCGGCTCCAATGCCGAAGACCAGACTCTTCTTCTGGATCAGTTCCAGGTAGCGGCGTTGATGTTCTCCGCGCGGCTCGAAAGGACGTGTGCCCAGGGCACTCAGGCGCAGCGTGGGCGCGCCTGCGCCCGCCGACGCGCCGGTGGCCGAACCGAACCCGGATCGCGCGCCGACGCCAAGTCCATTGCCGCGTCTTTCGCCGCCTGAGGCGCGCGTTCCGGCCGCGCTGCGCGTGCCGCCGGAGGCAATGCGCGGCGTGAGTCGCACGCCCGCGAGCGGAGCGATCGCCTCGGCCGGCAATGCAGCGGCCGCAGGTCCGATCAGGATGGCCTCAGCTTCCTTGGGGTCGAGTTCGCGCCCCTTGCGCAACTTGCCGAGCAGGTGTTCGACGCGTCGCTTGGCTTCGGCCACGTCCTCGTCGACACCTTTCAGCCGCAAATTCCCGTTGCGCGTGAAAATCTCGATGTCCAACGCCTGTCGCAGGAGTTTCGCGTGCCGGTCGTAGGGCCCGAGCACGAGGATCGCTTCCTCGTGGGAGCGCAAGGGAATCGTCACTTCTGCCAAGTAGGACTCGTCAGCACGGGGTGTTGGATGTTGGCGGCCGCAACGCGGGGCTCGGAACAGGACCTCGACGCGTCCAGGGTGATCGAGGATCGACCACGCGCGGCCGTCGCGCAAGGGGGCATGAGCTGGATTGAGCAGGGCTTCGCGGTCATGCGTAAAAAATCAGCGGCCAGATCACCAGGGTCACCGGCACGCTGAACAACAGGCTATCGACCACATCGAGGATGCCACCGGAGGGACCGAGCCAAGTTGACGAGTCCTTCACCCGCACTCTGCGCTTGACCCAGGACTCGAACAGGTCACCGGACTGGGACGCGATGTTGATGAAGGCACCGGCAACCAGGCCATCGACGATGCCCCAGGAGCCGCTGGGAAGCAGTTTGAAGTGGGCCAGCACCGCGCCTGCGGCGACTCCGGCCAGCAAAGACGCGACACACCCCGCCACGGTCTTGCCCGGACTCAGTTTAGGGAACGGATGCGTGCGGCCGATTGCGTTGCCGACGTAATACCCAGCCACGTCGCCGATCTTGGAGAGCACGATCAGACTGACCAGACCCGTGACGCCCCACAGCCGCTCGACCTGCGTCAAGGCCGCAAGCGGCACCGCGATCCACAGGGCGAGTCCGATGGCGATGCACAGGTCCTTGCGCCGGCTCGCGCTGCGGTTGGCCAGTGCGGCGATCGCGATGGCTGCCGCGGCGAGAATGCAAAACGCGGGCAACGCGTCCAGCGGGCCGAAGTCGCGGGCCTCGAGCCAGGCAAACCCTGCGGCAATTGCCCCGCACAGGATCGTGATCAGCGTCTGACGGGCGAGCGCGTGCTGCGAGAGGCCGCGGTTGATGGCGTGCGCGACGACAACCAGCGTCGCGGCGAAGACGACCTCGAGTGAAAGCTGCACCCAGGGCGCCGTCGCGGGTGGTCGCTCGATACAGGCGAACTCGAGCATCGTGACGCCGAACAGCGGCACCAGCAGCATC
>JANMRV010000591.1:0-7558 GCA_031388685.1 Planctomycetota bacterium | reverse complement strand
AGCTGCTGAGCAACATCCATACGATCCTCGCGGCCCAACAGGCCGCGGCCGCCGCTGCGGCTTCGGCAGGTTGAGGCTCATTCCTTCGACGCCTCCGCTTGAAACGTGCGGCCCCAGTGCTGCAGGAAAAACTGGCGCTCGGGGTCGAACAGCTTCGTCGCCGGCCCGACGATCGGCCGCAGCACGGTCGTCATCTGCAACACCGTGACGAGCAAGACCAGGATCCAAAGGCCGGCCCCGCCCGAGTGACGCGCTTGCCCTGGATACGGTACCAGGTTCGACTTCTGCGCCTCCCCCCCCCAACCGGGCCTCGCGCTCAGCCTTCGAAAAAAATTCCTCGATCGCGTGCCACCATCGACGCCGCCGAGAGTCGTACTGCCAAGGCAATCCCATGGCTCGATCTCCCCGCTGCGACGGACCTGGCGTCTGGCACCACGTGATGAATCGCGGAATCGCGAAGCGCACGGTGTTCGAGGATGCACGCGACGTGCGCTTCTTCCTTTCACGGCTAGCCCGAGCCGTTCGAGCTGGATGGATCGAAGTGCACTCCTACTGCGTCATGACAACGCATTTCCATTTGCTGGTGCGCAGCCTTGATGGAGAGCTCTCACGAGCAATGTGCCGAGTGCTGGATGATTATGTCAGATGGTTCAACCGCAGCAGAATGCGTGATGGTCCTTTGTTCCGCGGCAGGTTTCGGTCGCGGCCGGTGGAATCGTATGAGTATCGATGTCGGCTGGTCCACTACATCGACGCGAACCCGACGCTTGCGGGGATTGTCGTAGCTCCTGCCTTGTATCCCCATGGAAGCGCCCGCTGGTACGCGCGCGATCGCGGGCCCATTTGGCTCGAACGGAGCTGGATTGAGGCGGTCGCGCGCGAAAACAACTTCGACGTCGACTACGACCCGCGGCAGTATTTCGGACTTTTCGCGAGTCCACTCAGCCCCGCGCTCGTGCGAGTCATCGAGCGCCGCATCCAATCCGGCGTCCGGGGGCCGGATCCGCTCGACGACCTGATCGACGCTGCGCCCGAGCAAGTCCGTGACTGGATGCGCAGGAAGACAGTGCTCGCTGATGGCACGAGCATCGATCTGCCAGTCTGTGATGCCCAAGACACCCGCGGACTGATCGCCGAGCGGCGCGCGCAGCGATCGGAGTGGCGACTCTCGTTGCGGCGCCAAAGCTGCGATGCCTGGCAGCTGCTCGAGGTCGCGCTGCTACGTGGCTTGTGCGGTCTGGGATGGGCAGAGACAAGCAGCCAACTCGGGGTCTCCGACCAGGTGGCCATGCGGATGCATCGGGATCACGGGCGCCTCTTGAACCTGGACACCGAGTACGCCGACGCTGCCAGTCGCCTGGCGTCGGAAGCGATCGTGCGTTGCTACGGCTCGCGACGGAGAAGCAATCCTCAAACCTCTCGTTGCGATTGAGCGATTCGCAGGGTGCTGCCCGTGCGGCGGGCGATGAGCCCGAACTCGAACCTGGTACCGTATCCCGAACTCGAACCTGGTACCGTATCCTGAGCGATTCGCAGGGTGCTGCCCGTGCGGCGGGCGATGAGCCCGAACTCGAACCTGGTACCGTATCCTGCGGAACCGCTTTGCTCGAGCTCGTGCGCGAATCAGCCAAGGCCGAGTTATTGGGCGAGGCCCAGCTGCTGAGCAACATCCATGCGATCCTCGCGGCCCAACAGGCCGCGGCCGCCGCTGCGGCTTCGGCGAGTTGAGGCTCATTCCCTCGACGCCTCCGCTTGGAACGTGCGGCCCCAGTGCTGCAGGAAGAATTGGCGCTCGGGTTCGAACAGCTTCGTCGCCGGCCCGACAATCGGCCGCAGCACGGTCGTCATCTGCAGCACGGTGACGATCAAGACCAGGATCCACAGTCCGGCGCCGCCTGAGTGGCGCGCCTGCCAGTGTTTCATGCCGATGTGCAAGACGCGTGCGCTGGCGAAGATCGCGACCAACCAGACCAGGTAGTGCACCGGCGCGATGAACGAGACGTAGCTCGAGGACTGCGAGAAAACCCACGCAATCGGCGCAAATCCGGCCAAGAACACTCCGCTCAGCGCGAGCAGGCAGAGCAACATTCCCGCGACTTGCGGCACGCGCGCGCGCGCACCGCTCAGGCAGACCAAGATGTAGAGACTTGGAAAACAGATCGCGCCGCAGATCACGATGCCGCACACGATCTTCAGCGGCGCGGCCCACCACTGCATGCCACCGGCGAAACTGCCGACGACCAGGCCGTAGAGCAGGTGGGTGGACAGCGCCAGTACGGTCAGCCCCAGCATGCTGCTGGACATCTTTGGGCCATCGAAATGTTTGAGCAGCGCGCCGGGATGGCGCAGCAAGAGATCGACGACGTTGCCGCTGCGCTCTTCAATGGGATCCGCCTGCTCCCTGGCTGCTGCGGGTTCGTCGTACGGATCGGGTTGGACAGCATCATTCATGGTGAGTTCCTTGGAATCAGAAGGTGCGGGGCAGGGTCATCTTGAAAACAGATTCGTAGAAGGTTCCGTCGAATGGGTCCGCGCGCAGAACCTCGACCTTCAGCCCGGGCGAGCCGAACCACGGCCGCAGATTCCACGAGAGCTGCGCTCCGACGAAGAGATTGAGTGCGAGCCACAACCACACGACCCGAGAGGTGTGCGCGGCGAACGGAAAACGCTCGCGCATCCATTGGTGTTGCCGCAGCACAGCGACGACGCCTGCGAACGAGATCGCGGCGACGTGAGCGAGCCCAAGGATGTCGTGGGCGGTCCAAGCCTGGCGCGAGGTCGGGCATGGCAGCGTGCGGTCGAAGAAAAGGATCACGGGCGCGAAGGCTGCCAGCACCAACGCGGCCAGCGCGAAAGACAACATCACGGCGCGCAACGACTCGCCGATCGAAAGTTCGAGGCCCAGGCGCTTGGCCAACAGGCCGTTGATCAGGCCGTTGACCAGCGCGGTGCCGTAGAGCAGAAGCGGCAACTTGACCGCGCAATACAAAGCCATTTCGCCTGCGCGCCAGGCTCCGATCGAGGCACCGTAGAAGCCTCCGGCGACCGCGATCAGCAGCACGGGCTCCGCGAATCGGTGCGCTCCACGCTCGTCGATCCAGCCCTGCGCCGCGCCTGGTGCGCCGCGACAGAGGTCGTGGGTGCGAATGCAAAGGGAGGCCAGTGAGGTCATTGCCAAGTGCTTTGTACTACAAAGTACTGGTAGCGCCGTAACCGCGCAAGGGCTGAAATTCCGGCTTTCCGCCTAAGATCCCGGACCGGCGCGCACTGATCCTCCAGACGCCGCGCGGCGCAACTCCCCCATGACCAAGGTCCTCCCGGCCCCCGACTTCGCAGCCATGGTGCGCGAGCACCATGCCGAGGTCTATCGCTCGGCGCGCAGGATCGTGGCCAACGACGCGGACGCCCTCGACGTGACGCAGCAGGTCTTCCTGCGCGTCCTCGAAGGCAAAACCGCGCGCGGGGATTCGCAGGACCGCGGCCGGGCACTGCGCTGGCTCGCGGCGCGCACGGCCCTCGCGCACCTGCGCGGCACGCTGACGCGCAAGGACAAGGAGGATCAGTACGCCATGGAACGCACCGAAGAACGCCCCGAGAACGAAGTGACGCGCACGGAGGCGCGCCTGGAATTGCGACGCCAGTTGGCGCGCCTGCCCGACGAACTGCGCACGGCGCTCGTGCTGCGCTTCCAGGAGGAGTGGACCTTTGCAGAGATCGCCAGTGAGCAGGCCTGCAGCGAACCCTCCGCCCACGATCGTGTGCAGCGCGGGATCGAGCGCCTGCGCGGCGAACTCTCGCGCTTGGGCTTCGCGGGATTTGCCGCGGCCCTGCCTGGCGAACTCGCGCTCGATCGCGGTGAACTTGGCTTGCCCCTGCCCGAAGGGCTCGAGCGTGGCCTGCTCGGCCTGCGCGCGCCCGTCGCTCTATCGGCCTCGGCGAAACTCGTCAGCGGCCTGTTCGCGTTGATCTCCGTCGTGGCCGTAGCCGGAGCTGCCGTGTGGTGGCCGGACAACACGGCCGCGGATCGGGGCATGAACGCGGAGGTGGAAACAGCCAGTCCCACGGTTCCCGATCTGGCCGCGCCCGTGCTTTCCGAGGAAAGGAAGTCGGCGCTGCTCGTCTCCTCCTCGCAGGACTCCCTGCATTTCAACGCGGGATCGATTCCAGTTCCGCCGGCCGCGGCTGCGAGCGCATTGCCGAAGGGAACGCTGATCGGCCGCTTCGTCGACGGAAATCGCACACCGATCGCCGCGGTATCCGTGTTCGCGAAAACCTTGGCGCACGACGACAAATTTCCGCGCTTCTCGGTCAGCGGAGCCTCAGGCGCCGACGGGCGTTTCGTGCTCGAAGTGCCGGTGTCGACCGCGGCTGGCGAAGAGTACATCCTGACGACACGCCACCTGGATTTCGTGCCGCACACGCGCGAGAAGCTGCTCGCGCGCGTGGGCGAGACGAACGATGTCGGCGAGATCGCACTGCTCTCGAGTTCACACGACCAAGCCGGCGATGCGACCCTCGAAGTCTTCGTCCAGGACAGCGCGGGCGCTCCGCTCGCGAACACGGCCGTCACTGCATTTCGCAGCGTGCGCGGGACGGACGGTGTTGCTCACGAGGAAAGCGAGGCCCTGGCGCGCACCGACGGATCGGGCCGCGCCGTCCTGAGCCTGAAGCGACTCGGCTCGAAACGTCTGTACGTCTATCCGCCGCCCGGCGAGTTGTGCCCCGCGAGCGTGACAATCGGCATCGATGCGCCGGCTCGCTTCGAGCGCACGATCCGACTCGAGAAGGGTCTGACGATCTCCGGCACGATCTCCGGCATCGGCGGCGACGTCGAGCACGGACGCGGCGGCTTCCTCGCGGCGGTCGGCGATCCCGACCTGGCCTGGATCTTTGCCGACGTCGATGACCGCAGCGGGACATTCGTGCTGCGCGGTCTCGAAGATCGAATCTACACGCTCGTGCGCGACGGCGACGAGTGGTCGCGCGTGGAATTGCACGACGTGCGCGCAGGAACGTCTGGCCTCACGATCCAACTCAAACGCGAAAGCGACCTGCGCGACATCGGCGATCACCAGGCCGAGCTGCACGGCGAAGTCAGGGACGCGCGCACGGGCAGCGTGCTTCCGCTCGCGGCTTTTGCCGTCAGGGTCGAATACATCGGTGACATTCGCGGACTGGACTGGAATCGCGACGTGCTCCCGGGCCTGATCTCACCGCGTCCCGTCCAGACCATGCTGTCCGGCGACTATGTCCCGCCGTCCTCGTTCCATATCGATGGACTTGCGCCGGGCACGTATGCGATCTCCGCGCGCCTGAAAGGCTACGCGCCCGCATTCGCCGGACCGTTCGAACTGCGCGAACGCGAAATGCGCACGGGCATCGTGATCGAAGTCGAGCCGCCGGCGACTGTCCGCGGCGTGCTCGTCGATTCCACGGGTCGTCCGCTGGCGAACGGATCCATCCTCGTGACGGGCATCGGAGATGAATCGCTGAAGCGTTCGAAGGCCGCCGACGCCGAGCTGCGTGCGACGCGCGGAGTTGGAGCGGTCAACGTCTGGGGGCAGGTGCGGACCGCAGCTGATGGCAGCTTCAAGCTCTCCGCGTTACCGGCCTGGCCGACTCTGCGCGTGGTAGTCCACCATCCGGACTTCGAGATGTCCTGGACCGAGGCGCTGGACTTGCATCCCGGTGAGACCACGGACCTCGGCCGCGTCACGACCGGTGCCCAGTTCGTGCGCTAGTTGCGCTCGGACGCGTCGCCGCGCACCATCCGGACCGCCCCATGCTCCCCCGCCTTCGATTCCTGCTCGGGTACTGTGCGTTCTGGCTTGCCTTCTTCATCGTGGCGAGGGTCCTGTTCCTTGCTTACGAGCACGCTGAGACCGCGCTACTGACCGCGGGCACCATCGCAGGGACATTTCTCCACGGACTGCGTCTCGATCTGGCGACGATGACGTTCGTCTCCGCGGTCCCGGTGCTCCTGATCGTGGTCTCGGCGTTCGTTCCGATGCGCCCGATCGCCTGGCTGGTCAACGGCTACACGTATCTGGCGCTCGCGTTGCTATCGCTGCTCGTGGTCGGCGACCTCGAGATCTACCGCGCCTGGGGAGCGAGAGTCGACGGCGGCGTCCTGACGTACGTGAGATCGCCGAGCCAGGCGTATGCGTCGTCGGCGGCGTCGCCGCTCTTGCTGCTCGCCGGACTGCTGTTCGCGCTGCTGGGAGTCTTTGCCGCGGTCTATTTCCGGACACTTGGCCGCAAGATCAGCCGGCTGCCGCCCACGCGGCCCGCGATGAGCGTTCCAGTATTCATCTGCGTACTGCCACTGGTGATTGCTGCGCGCGGCGGTCTCCAGTTGAGCCCACTCAACCTGAGCAGCGCCTATTTTTCAGAGGAGCAGTTCGCCAACCACGCGGCGATCAATGCCACTTGGAACTTCCTCGATTCGGTGTACGGAAACAAACACGACCGCAAGAACAACTACGTCTACATGCCCGGCGAGCGCGCGCTCGAAATCGTGCGTGAGCTCTTGCCGCCGCTCGAACCGCCGCGATCCGTGCTGCGCACGACGCGGCCCAATGTCGTCCTGATCATCTGGGAGGCGCTTTCCGCGAAGGTGATGGCGCGCACCCAAGGTCGCGAAGGCGTAACGCCGATGCTCCAGCGCTACAGCCATGAGGGCATCCTGTTCGACCAGCTGTATGCCTCGGGCGGCCGCAGCGACCGCGGCCTCGTTGCGATCCAGAGCGGATTCCCCGCGCAACCCAAGACTTCGATCATGCGCGTGACGACGAAGACGGCGAAACTGCCGATCCTCTCGCGCGACTTCAAGGCCGCGGGATATTCGACCGGCTATTTCTACGGCGGCGAGCTGCAGTTCGCGAACATGCGCTCCTACGTCGTGCACGGCGGATTCGAATACGTCGTCGAGAAGCAGGACTTCCCGCGCTCGAGCTGGAACTCAAAATGGGGCGCGCACGATGAAGTCGTGCTCGACGCGCTGCTCGAGGGTTGCAACAAGGCCGTACAACCGTTCTTCAACGTCACTTTCACTCTGAGCAGTCACGAGCCCTACGAGGTGCCCGGAACTCCTGCATTTCCGGGCGACGGAGAGTTGGAGACGTTCCTGAGCGCAACCAACTACACCGACCGCTGCGTCGGGAATTTCCTGGAACGCGCGAAGGCACAGCCGTGGTGGGCGAACACGCTTGTGATCATCGTCGCGGACCACGGCCACCGCCTGCCGAGTGTCGACCCGCGTCCGGGCCACTCTTCGCCCCTCGATTTCCACATTCCGATGGTCTGGCTCGGCGGCGCGCTGGCTGTTCAGGACGAAGTGATTCACATCGTCGGCTCCCATGCGGACCTGCCGAACACCTTGCTCGCCCAGCTTGGACTGCCGGCGTCCGAGTATCACTTCGGCAAGGACCTGCTCGCTCCCAACGTGGTGCCGTTTGCCTACTACTCGTTCAACGACGGCCTGGGGTTCGTGACCCCATCAGGCATCGGCGTCTTTGACAACGTCGCCAAGGCGCTGATCCAGCAGGTGGGCAACTTC
>JANMRV010000582.1:0-4123 GCA_031388685.1 Planctomycetota bacterium | reverse complement strand
TCGTGAATTGCAGACCGTTGGTCAGCGTCACGTTGTTGGGTGCCGGGAAACCCTGGTCGCGGCCCCAGAACTGCGTGTTCACGACCTGGCCGGGGTTGGAAAGCGCCGCGAGCGGCGTGCCCCCGAGAAGACCAGCCGCGAAAGCGCTGAAGTCGAGCTGGTACACACCGCTGCAGTCGTTCGCCGGCGCGGGGTTGCCGCCGGAGTTCATGGGCGTGCTGCGCTTGAGCGGCGTCGCCACGCACAAGGTTCCGCCGGAGAACGGCGAGCTGTTCTGGCCGTTCACGCTGTAGAGCATCAGACCGGGCTTGCCGTTGCGCACGTTCGAACCGCTGATCACGTAGCCGGAAAGTTGTCCGGCCTTCGGCGTTCCCGTGAAGCCGATCGTCGGCGTGCAACCCAGCGAATTGACTTTCGCCACGCAGTACGTCGAACCAGGATTCGGTTGCACGTAGTAGGGACCCGCGTGAACCGCGCTCTGCACGTTTCCGGCATTGTCCAGCGAAGCGATGTGGAAGTACCACGGCAGCGCGGACGAGGCGAGCAGGGTGACCACGCTGGTCACCTGCCCGAGGTTCTGGGCACCCAACGGAATCGTTGCCGCGCTGTGGTCCCAAACCGAACGATAGCCCGCCAGCCCCGAGCCCCCGCTGTCGGCCGTCGGAGACCAACTCATCGCGACCATGTCGTTGCACGAAGCGACGCCGACCGTGTGACTCGTCGAGCCCAAACCCGAGACGAGGTCAGGATCGAGCGCGTCGAAGCGGAAGGGCCCTTCGCTCACGTACGACGGCGTCCAGTTGCCGGATCGGTCGACGCTCTTGATATTGAAGTAGAAGGTGCCGTTGGTACCCGCCAAGACGACCGACGTGCTCGATACGGCGTTGATGTCCTTGACGTTCGACGGCGAGCCCGGCACGGTGCTGGAAACGAAAATCCCGTGGCCGTCGAGGCCCGACACCGCGTCGACGCCATTGGTCCAGGCGAAGTCCACGTTCGGATCGTTGAACCACACGCCGGGAGTGCGATTCGTCGAGTGCAGATTCGAGACCACCGGCGGCGGCGTGCCGTCGACGTAGACCGTCACCGAATCCGTCCTGTCGATCGCGTTGTCCGAGCGCGCTTCGACCTGCCAAACCTTGGGCCCTTCTGAATTCCAGTGCGCCGTCCAGTGGTGCGTGCGGCTCGTGCCGTGAATCACGTCGCCCATGCAGACGTCGTCGCCGTTGGACTTGTTGTCCATCAAGTCTGCAGTCGAGCCGTCGAGCATCGTGTTGTACGACGCCGTGAGCCCGGCGTTGGCCGACGACGAGTCGAAGAACACGGCCGAGGCGATGTAGCTCGGGTTCGTGTAGCTCGCGGTGAACGATACGTCGTCGCCCGGCTGCACGTAGTAATCGTTCGCGGTGACGTTGAACGTGGGCGTCGGCGTCGTATCGCCGTAGGTGACGATCACGCACACGCCGACGCGTACGCTTTGGAAGGGCACGATCAAGCTCGGAAAGACCTTCGCCTTCCAGTCGCCGACCGTCGGGTTGTCGATGATGCGCACCTCGGTGTTGTCGACATTCGACTGCTGCGCCGAGTATTCACCCGTGTTGCCGCCCGCGGTGAAGGGCTCGACGTCGAGCCACGTGTCGAGATCGTTGACTTGCGCTTGCGACGCGCCGGCCGAGCATGCGGCTTCTTCGTAGCGCATGACGAACGTCAGGCGTGTCGCGCCGGCGTTAACCGTGAACGGCAACTCCGTGTATGAGCTCGCCCAATTCGGATTGAAGCTCCAGAACGCCAGCGCTTGCTGACTGTCGCCGTAGTTGGCCTTGTAGGCATCGACGCGACCGGTACCGTACGTGTCGAGGTGCGCGTCCGAGGGCGTACTGATCGTCTGGTTGTTGTGCGTCAGGGCACCAGCCATCAAGGTCGCCGCCAACGCCGACGGGTTGTAGCGCAAGAACGGATAGTGGTCGCAGAGCTGCAGCGCAAGTCCGCTGACGAGCGGGGTCGACATGCTCGTGCCACCACCGTTGGCATAGCCGGTCGTCGTGCCTGCCAGGCAGGACGAAAGCACCTGACCGGCGGCGCTGACGTTCGGTTTCCAGCGACCGTCGCCGCACGGACCGCGGCTCGACCCGGTCCAGATCGTGCCCGGGTCGCCGACGGCCGGGTCTTCATAGTCGAGCACGTTGCCGACCGTGAGCGCGTTCTTGGCGCAGGACTCCAAACCAATCGTGCCCGCACCCGGGCCTTCGTTGCTCGCCGACCAGATCCACAACTGATCGTTCGCGAAAGCCTCCGCGTCGATGGTACGCGGGGCGGATTCGCTGCCGATGAAGGCGCCCGCGAACACGTTGCCGCTGTAGGAATTGCTGACCACCATCGGCGCCGGCGAGATGTTCGTGCCGTCGTTGTAGCTGTTGTGCATCACCGACAACCAACTCGCAAACGGCGCATTTCCGCCCTTGCGCACGACGAAGACTCGCCGCGAGGGTGTCAGACCCAATCCCGGCGCGCAGCCCTGGTAACTGTCGTCGACATCGCCGTTGCCAAGCAGCGTGCCGCCCGTATGCGTACCGTGACCGTTAGTGTCATCGAACGCGTTGCCCGCACCCGAGTAGTCCCAACCGACGCCGAAGGGATCGATCGCCGCGTGCCCGGTGTCCAAGCCGCTGTCGATGATGCCGCCCTGGCAAGCACCACTGGTTCCGCCGTCGTAGATGTTGCGGACCCGGTCGCCGTTGGAAAGCGGAATGCCTTCGTCATGGTCGAGGGTCGAAGGCATGTCGAGCTCGATGAACTGCACGAAGTCGAGGCCGACGAGCTCTTCGATCGAATTCGCCGCCGCTGTCGCCTGGAATGCATGGATCGACTCGACCCAGGCGCCGACCGTGACACCCAAGCGTTCGAGCTCGCGCTGCTGCCAACCGTTGGCGTGCACGATCTTCGAGGCCGACGCTTCGTTGCCCTGCTTGATGCCACCGTCGGGATCGCCCTCGATCGCGTAGGCGACGACTTCCTCGCGCGACTCCGCACAGAGGTCGGAATCGAAAGTGTTGATGTACAGCGCGAGCCGCCGGGTCGGTTCGACGACCGCGAGTTGCGCGGTCAGATCGGGTTGCAGCTTTTGCCAACTCTTCGGCACGCCGACCCAACGCACGAAGTCCATACTCGCGACCACACCGATCGCGGCGGGCGTGAGCGCTACCTTGAGCGTGTAGAACGGGTGGAACTCGAGTACGCGAGCGCCCGCCAGCTTGAGCTCTGCGATGCGCGCCTCGGTCATGCGCTTTTGGAACATCACGAAGGCGTAGGTCTCCTGCGCAGGGCGTCCGTCCTGCGGCAGGGTCGCCGCAATGAGCGCGAGCTCGTTGTCGATGCGCTCCCCCGCCGGCGGAAAGTGACGGCCAGCCGCGAAACCGAGGAAGTAGGGGTCGCCTGAGGCAGGTTCCGATAGCCGGTCACCTTGGGCGCCGGGCTCGACCACGGCCGGGATCGGCAGCGGGATCGCGTCGTCCGCGCGCTCGAATGGCACGTTGATCACAGTGCCGATGGTCGCGTCGCGGAGCTGGGGGTCGACCGCATCCACGGTGACGGGGGCAGGGGTGGGAGCTTGTTGTGCGGCGCTGAGGGCCAGCAGGAGTACGGAGAGCATGGAGAGTCCTTGAGGGGGGGGGAGATCGAAAAAGCACGCCGGACTCACGCACTGGAACGCGCCAGCGACGATTGTCCGCCCAGTTCCAATCCGGGAGCGGGCGCGGGCGTTACGGAGGTCGCGGATTTTCCAGAGGAACCTGGCCTGCGTTCCGATCGCGAATCGTCAGTCACGAACTTCCGCCCGGCGACCGGATGCCCCTGCTGCTCGTGCCAGGCGTCGAACGCCAGTCCTTCCCCGACGCGTGAGCGCGCGAGGATTCGAGGCTCGCTCGGCAGCCCGAAGGGTCAAGGAATTTTCACACGACGGCGACGGCGCGGAGCTAAACCCCGGTTTGTCGCGAAGCGACGAATCGCGAAAGCCCGCTACTACTACTGTGTCACGAATATTGAAGCGCCCGGCTGAGTCTGCGACCATTCCGTGCCATGGGTCACTCACAGAGGCTCGAGGGGAACCGGTTCGCGTCCTTCGTCG
>JANMRV010000564.1:0-2765 GCA_031388685.1 Planctomycetota bacterium | reverse complement strand
CGCGCCGGCGGTGACGGTTGTCTGTCTTTGCGTGCTTGCCCTTCGACAGGGTTCCGCGCGGCTCGCGGCGAACGCGGCGAAACTCTCCAGCTATCTCGCGTTGTGCACGGGCTTCGTGGTTCTTTTCTGGCCGGTGCTCTGGCTCGGCCCGTGGTTCCACTTCAGCGCCGCGCTAGAGGAAATGCGCAAGTACCACTGGGAAGGTTTCGTGCTCTACATGGGCGCGAACATCAAGAGCACCGAACTGCCCTGGCATTACCTGCCGTATTGGATCTTCATCACGACACCGCTCTTGTACACGGCGCTCTGGGCCTGCGGCGCCGTCGCGCTTTTCGGTTCGACGATCGCGAAGCTTAGGCGCGCGTCCGACTACGTGCGCACGCTCGAACTGGAATGGCTGGCCATCGTCGCGTTCTTCGCGGGCCCGCTCGGCGCCGTCATCGTGTTGCACTCGGTGGTCTACGACAGCTGGCGACACGTTTTCTGCGTCTATCCGTTCTTCATCCTGATCGCTGCGTACGGGATCAAGCGGCTCGTCGAAGGCCGCGGTGCCCTACGTATGCCCGCCGGGATCCTCGTGGTCGTGCTCGCGGTCAATTCTTGCGCCGTCGCCTGGTTCATGGTCCAAAACCATCCGCACCAGAACGTCTATTTCAATGGGCTGGCACAGCTCGTGCACAAGCCGCTGGAGAAGAATTTCGAGCTCGACTACTGGGGCCTTTCCTATCGCCAGGGACTGGAGCACATCCTCGAGCTCGAGCCCTACCCGAACAAATTCAAGATCGCGGCCGAGGACTACAGCTGCAAGGTCAACCTCAATATCCTCGAGTCGCGGGACCGCGAGCGAATCGAGTTCGTCGACGACCGCAGCGACGCGAACTATTTTCTGACCAATTACAGGGGCACCAACGGGGAGTATCCTGCAGTGGCTCCCTATGACGACAAGGTCTTCAAGATTGTGGTTTGTGATGTTCCGATCCTGGGCGTGTACCGCATGAAGCCGCGCTGAACACAGAGCCATTGCCATGTCCATCGACCTGACCGTCATCATCCCTGTCTTCAACGAGGAGCTGAATCTTCCGACGCTATGCGATCGGCTGCGGCCGGTGTTGGAGAAGATCACGGCTTCCTACGAGTTGTTGTTCATCGACGACGGAAGCGTGGATTCCTCCGCGGCGCTGATCAAGGCGCTCGCCGCGAAAGACCCGCGCGTGCGCTACGTCAGCCTGAGCCGCAACTTCGGCCATCAAGTGGCCTTGAGCGCCGGTCTCGATCACGCGCGTGGCGCCGCGGTCGCGATCATCGACGCCGACCTGCAGGATCCGCCCGAGCTGATCATCGAGCTCTACAACAAGATGAAAGAGGGCTTCGAGGTCGTCTACGCGAAGCGGCGCTCGCGCAAGGACCGCAGCATTCTCAAGAAGACGGCCTACGCCGTGTTCTACCGGCTGCTGGCGCGCATTTCGCAGATCGACATCCCGCTCGACACCGGCGATTTTCGCATCATGGATCGCAAGGTCGTCGATGTGCTGCGCGCGATGCCCGAGCAGCGAAAATTTCTGCGCGGACAAGTCGCGTGGGTCGGATTCAACCAGGCCGCTGTGGAATACGACCGCGACGCCAGACGCGCGGGCGAACCGGGTTACACCTACAAGAAGCTTTTCATGCTGGCGCTGGACGGCATCACGTCGTTCTCCGATCTGCCGCTGCGCTTCGCCACCTTCGCCGGAATCATCGTTTCCTTCGTCGCGTTCCTGTTGATCCTGTACGCGCTGCTTTCCTACTACTTCTGGAACGGCGAGACACCGCGCGGCTGGACCTCGATGATGGTTTCGGTGCTTTTCGTCGGCGGAATTCAGTTGCTCAGCATCGGCATCATCGGCGAATACGTCGGCCGGCTCGCGACGGACGTTCGCCGCAGGCCGCTGTACATCGTGAAAGATTCGAATACGAAGGCGGAGTGAATGCGGCGCCGTCTCGGTCGAGTTGCAAGAGCCTGATTCCTCAAGCAAGGCGGTCTTCCCATGCGCCACGTGATCTTCTCGCTAGTCATCGGCGCCCTGCTCGGGGCCCTCGCCGTCTGGTTTTTCATGTCGGGGCCGCAGGCAGGGAGCGCCGCAAATCCGGAACCTGCCGCGACGAGTGTCGTTCCTACCGAGAAGCACGAAGTCTCGCTCGATCAACCAGAGCGCGTAGTCGTGAGCAAGGCCGCGGAGACGAGAGCGCCCGAATCCGAGTCGCCAATCAGTTCCGCGCTGCGCCGCTACGCCGAAGACGGCTTGCGCCGCGGCTGGAAGGGCGCGCGGCAGGATGAAATGCCAGCTGAAGATCTCGCTTTGGGCATGCAGGAGTTCGAAAAGCTGGTCTTGGAAAGTCCGGCAAACATCGGACGATCCATTGGCGAGCGACGGACCAAGACGGAACAGGCGTTGGCGGATGCGAAAAGCGGTGGTGTGTTCTCGTTGCTCGAACGACTCGATGCGGGTGGAGTCGGCCCCCTGCCCGGTCTGGTGAGTGATCCGGCGCAGTTCGAACCGCTCTTTGCGCGTGTTGCGGACGAGCAACTTCGCACGGGCCTTGTCGATCGCGAGCATCCCGACAAGTCGATCGAAGACGGTGTGACGCTGACCTGGCCGGCCGGCGTGTATCGACTCCACAACCTGATGAAGGAGAAGGATCCGTTCCCACGCGACGTCACGATCGCAGGCGCAGGCATGGACGCAACGATGCTCGTGCTCAACAGCGACCTGATGACCCGCGAGGGC
>JANMRV010000524.1:0-2957 GCA_031388685.1 Planctomycetota bacterium | reverse complement strand
TGAAAGCCGGAGTCGCCGCCGTCGACGCGAACGCACCGAAGCCGATGCCATGATCCGGCTCGAAGGCGTCGGACGCGTGTATCGCATCGGCGGTCACGACCTGCACGCGCTGCGCGAAGTGAACGAGACCATCGAAAGCGGTGATCACGTCGCGATCATGGGCCCGTCCGGTTCGGGCAAGTCGACGCTGCTCAACATCATCGGCTGTCTGGACCGGCCGACGTCAGGTGCGTACTTTCTCGACGGCAAGGCGGTCGAGGGGCTCGGCGAAGAAGCACTCGCGCGCGTGCGCCAGAGCCAGGTTGGCTTCGTTTTCCAGAGCTATCACCTGCTCGCGCGGCTCGATGCGCTGGGCAACGTCGAGTTGCCGATGCTGTTCGCCGGTCTGCCGCGCTCAGAGCGTCGTCAACGCGCCGAGCAGGCACTCGAACAGGTCGGACTGCGCGAACGCGCGCGCCACCGGCCCGATCAGTTGTCCGGTGGCGAACGCCAGCGCGTCGCCATCGCGCGCGCGATCGTGATGCGGCCGCGGCTCTTGCTCGCCGACGAACCGACCGGCAATCTCGACACGACGGCGGGGCGCCAAATCCTCGAGTTGCTCGATCGCCTGAACCAGGAGGGCATCACGCTGCTTGTGGTGACGCACGATCCCGGCGTGGCGCGCCGCGCCAAGCGCGTGATCGTCCTGGTCGATGGCCGGATCTCGCACCGCATGCCCGGCGCGGCGATGACAGATCTCGCGACGCTGCTCACGCCGAAGGAAAGCCCGGCATGATCTGGCTCGAGTCGATCCGCTTCGCCACGCGCGCGCTGATCGGCCAACGCCGCCGCGCGCTGCTGGCGTTGTCGGGCGTCGCGATCGGCGTGGCTGCGGTCGTCGTGCTCACGGCGCTCGGCGAAGGCGCGCGACTGTACGTCGTCAACCAGTTCGCGGAACTCGGCACGAATCTGATCATCGTGCTACCGGGCAAGACCGAGACGACCGGATTCGCGCCGCTGGTGGGCGCTTCGCCGAAGGATCTGACGTTGCTCGACACGCAAGCGCTGCAGCGCAGCGTGAGCGGGGCCGGGCGGATCGCTCCGTTCGCGATCGGCAACGAGACGGTCTCGAACGCCGACCTCGATCGACAGGTGCTCGTGTTGGGTTCGACCAGCGATCTGCTCGAGGTGCGCGATCTGGAAGTCGCCAACGGGTCGTTCCTGCCGGCCGGGCCGATGGACCGCGGCTCGAACGTGGCTGTGCTTGGTTCGAAAATCGCTGCTGAGCTCTTTCCAGCAACGAATCCGGTCGGGGCCGTCGTGCGCGTCGGCGACTGGCGCATGCGCGTGATCGGCGTGCTGGCGGAACGCGGCATGCACATGGGCGTCGACATGAACGAAGTCGTGATCGTTCCGGTGGCGACGTGCATGCGCATGTTCAACCGCACGTCGTTGTTCCGGATCCTGGTCAAACTGGATGCGCATCAGCAGATCGAGCCGGCGCGCGAGCGCATCCTGGCCGTGCTGAAAGAGCGCCACGACGACGAAGAAGACGTGACGGTCTGGACGCAGGACGCCGTGATCGGAGCGCTCTCGTCGATCCTGGACGTGTTGACGATTGCACTGGGCGGAATCGCCGCCATTTCACTCTCCGTCGCCGGCATCGGGATCATGAACGTGATGCTGGTCTCCGTGAGCGAGCGGCGCGCCGAGATCGGCCTGTTGCGAGCGCTCGGAGCGCGCACGCGACAGATCCTGGGCGTGTTCCTGGCCGAAGCCGTGCTGCTCTCCTCGGCCGGCGGAGCCATCGGCCTTTTCGTGGGCTGGCTTGGCGTCTCGATCCTCGTTCAGGCACTGCCCGAATTCCCCGCGACGCCGCCGCGCTGGGCGATCTTCGCGGCGATCGCCGTCTCGGTCGGCACAGGCGCGATCTTCGGGTTCCTGCCGGCGCGGCGCGCGACGAAACTGGAGCCGATCGAGGCGCTGGCCAAGCGCTGAAGCCGTGAAGTTGATCGATCAGATCCGCTGGAGCGCGACGGCCCTTCTCGCGCATCGCTTGCGTTCGGCTCTCTCGATGCTCGGCATCGCGATCGGAGTCGCTGCAGTCGTGCTCTTGACTTCGATCGGCGAGGGCACGCGCGTCTATGTGCTGGACCAGTTCACGCAATTCGGTACGAACATCCTCACGATCACCCCGGGCAAGACCAAGACGACCGGCATGCCCGGCGTGCTCGGAGGAACGACGCGCAAGCTCAGCATCGAGGATGCGCAAGTGCTCGCGCGCCTGCGCGGCGTCGAACACACCCACCCGCACACCTATGGATCGGCACGCGTCGAGGCGGGTGGTCGCGGCCGCAGTGTGGTCGTCTACGGCGTGACTGCCGGGATGCTCGACGTGCTGACCTTCAAGGTCGGTCAAGGCAGTTTCATCCCGCCCGGCGATCCGCGCCGTGGCGCGTCGATCGCGGTTCTCGGGCCCACGCTCAAGCAAGAGATCTTCGGCGACGACAACGCATTGGGTGCCTTCGTGCGCATCAGCGGCGAGCGTTTCCGCGTCATCGGAGTCATGCAGCCCAAGGGCAAGATGCTGGGCTTCGATCTCGACGATGCGGCCTACATCCCGCTCGCTTCGCACATGCGTCTTTTCAACCGCGACGAAGTGCAGGAGATCGGGCTCACGTTTTCGGAGGGCGCGGGAGTCGACGCGGTCAGCGCGCGCGTGAAGGCTGCGCTCAGCGCGCGCCACGACGACACCGAGGATTTCACGATCACGACCCAGGCCGCGATGCTCGATGTGTTCGGAAAAGTCATGGGCGCGATCACCTTCGCGGTCGGCGCGATCGCGGGCATTTCCTTGTTCGTCGGGGCGATCGGGATCTTGACGATCCTGTGGATCGCGGTGAACGAACGCACCGGTGAGATTGGCCTGTTGCGTGCGCTAGGCGCCGACGCGCGGCGTATCCAACAGCTTTTCCTGC
>JANMRV010000502.1:0-4129 GCA_031388685.1 Planctomycetota bacterium | reverse complement strand
TGGGCGTCAACGCGCTGGTGATCGGCGCGAGCCAGCGTCACGCCATCTACCATTTGTTGCGCGGGCACGTCGTCGCGGGCCTGACGCGACATCTACCGAGTCATATCCGACTGGTGCTCTGCACCTGAGACCTCGAGCAGTCACGCTATGGGCCACCTGATTCTGTGGATCGTCTTCGGCGTAGTCGTCGTGGTCATGATGGCGCTCGACCTGGGGCTGCATCAGCGCGAGCCCAAGGCGATCGGCGTGCGCGAAGCGCTGTGGCGCACGGCAGCCTGGGCGGCGTTGGCGCTGGGCTTCAACGCGTTGATCTTCTGGCGCGACGGTCTCGAGCCGGCCGTGGAGTTCTTGACCTGCTACCTGACGGAGCAGGCGCTCTCGGTCGACAACATCTTCGTTTTCATCATCATTTTCCGCTATTTCGCGATCTCCAGCGCGAATCAGCATCGCGTCCTTTTCTGGGGCATCCTGGGCGCGTTGGTCTTCCGCGCCGCGTTCATCCTGGCCGGCGTCGAACTGGTCCAGCGCTTCGAGTGGACGATGTATCTGCTCGGCGCCTTCCTGGTCTTCACCGGCATCAAGTTGTTCATGGCCGGCGACGAGCAGGAACTGGATCCGGAGAAGAACTTCATGCTGCGGCTCACGAAGAAATTCTTGCCGGTCACGAACAAGATCGACGGCTCGCGTTTCTTCGTCATCGAAGGCGGGCGTCGCCTGGCGACCCCGCTGTTCGTCGCCTTGATCGTGGTCGAGACTACCGACGTCATGTTCGCCGTCGACTCGGTCCCCGCGGCGCTGGCGATCACGCAGGACCGCTTCATCCTCTACACCTCGAACGTGTTCGCGATCCTCGGGCTGCGTTCGTTGTACTTCGCGGTGGCGGGGATCATCCCGTACCTGCACTACCTGCAGCACGGTCTGTCGATGATCCTGGTGTTCATCGGCGCAAAAATGCTTTTGGCGCATCACTATCCGGTTTCGATCACGTTCTCGCTCGGCGTGGTCGGCGGCGTGCTCGCGGTCTCGATCCTGGCTAGTGTGCTTCGCGCGCGCTTCGCCGCGATCGAAGCTCCGCCGAAGGATCCCCCAAAGGACTGAACCGGCCATGACACTCGCCGTCGTCGCGCTGGGATTTTTCGCGCTGCTCGTCGTCGCGTACCGATTCTATGGACGCTTCATCGCGCGACAGTTCGACATCGACGACTCGCGCCCGACGCCGGCCAAGGCGCGCGAGGACGGCGTCGACTTCGTGCCGACGCCGCCGTTCTATCTTTTCGCCCAGCATTTTTCGGCGATCGCCGCGGCCGGGCCGATCGCGGGCCCGATCCTCGCCTGCCAGAATTTCGGCTGGGTTCCGTGCCTGATGTGGATCGGTGTCGGCGTCGTGTTCATCGGCGCGGTGCACGATTTTGCGAGTCTCGCGGCCTCGGTGCGGCACGGCGCGACGTCGATCGCCGAGATTGCACGCGAGCGCCTGGGCACGCCGGCGGGCCGCGCGATGATGGCTTTCATCTGGATCGCGCTGATCTACGTGATCGTCGCCTTCACCGACATCACCGCGGGTTCGTTCACCAAGGGCAACGAGGAACTCGAGGGCGGTTCGTATTCGTTCAATCCCGGCGGCGCGGTGGCCATGGCGAGCGTCATGTACTTGGCTCTCTCGATGGTCATGGGCGTCGTGCAGCGCTTCCTCAAGCCGCCGCTATGGCTGATCACGCTCATTTTCGTGCCTGCGACCTTCGCGCTCGCCTGGGCCGGCACGTACATGTCGCACGCGCTGGTCTTCGATCGCGTGACCTGGGGACTGTTGATCCTTGGCTATTGCGCGCTCGCATCGGTCACGCCGGTCTGGGCGCTGCTGCAACCGCGCGGCTATCTCGGCGGATTCGTGCTCTATTCGGCGCTCGCGCTCGGCGTGATCGGCGTGCTCTTCGGCGGCTACGAGATCCAGCAGCCGAGTTTCAAGACCTTCGACACGGGCACGAGCACCGGCACGCTGTTCCCGTTCCTGTTCGTGACCATCGCCTGCGGCGCGTGTTCGGGCTTCCACGGACTGGTGTGTTCGGGGACGACGTCCAAGCAGGTCAGCCGCGAGTCGCACATGCATTTCGTCGGCTATGGAGCCATGCTGGCCGAGGGCTTCGTGGCCCTGATCGCGCTGGTCACCGTGATGATCGTCAAGCCGGCCGAACTGAAGGGGCTCGCGCCGGCGACGATTTACGGCAACGGCATCGGGCGCTTCATGACGTTGATCATCGGGCCGGAGAACCTCAATTTCGCGATCACTTTCGGCGCCATGGCGTTCTCGACCTTCGTGTTCGACACGCTCGACGTGTGCACGCGTCTGGGCCGTTACATCATCGAAGAGCTTTTCGGCTGGCGCACGAAGGTCGGCGCGGCGACGGCGACGTTGATCACGATCGGCCCGCCGGCCGCGATCCTGGGTTTGTCGAAGGCCGGATCTTGGGCCGACTACTGGACCCTTTTCGGAGCGTCGAATCAGTTGCTCGCAGGCCTGACGCTGATCGCGGTCAGCGTCTGGATGCACCAGATGGGACGGCGCACCTGGTTCACCGTGGTGCCCATGCTTTTCGTGCTCTCGATCACGCTCTGGGCCTTGGTGCGCATCGCGATCGCGAGTTTCGGAGAGTCGCACGGCTTCGACGCGAAGTTGTTCAACGGCGCGGCTTCGGCGGCGCTCGTCGCGCTCGCGTTGTTCGTCGTGGTCGCCGCGCTCAAGCGCTGGCGCGCCGTGCCGCTCAGGCTCTGACGTCGGTCTGACTTGCCGCCCAGGGCGGAGCGATCAGGCGTCGTTTGCCGTCCGAGGACCGTTTGGGAGTCGCGTCCAGCGGCGCGCGCGGGTCCGCGAGTGTGAAGTCGCGGTCCCACAGCTGACAGGTGACCTGGCGGTGCGATTGGTCGAGGCCTTCGCAGTAGTTCGTGAACTTGCAGCGGCGAATCTCGCTGCCGCGGCCGAGTTCGAGCTTCGTGAACCAATCGGGATCGGCGAGCGACTGCCGCGCGCTGGCGACGAAGTCGCATGCACCCTGCTTCAATGCGCCTTCGGCCAGATCGAAAGTGTTGATACCTCCTGCCGCGACGATCGGCGTGTCGAACCCCGCCGCGCGCACAGCGGCTCGCACGCTCGAGGCCAAATGCAGATTGCGCCCGAATGGGCCGCGCGAGCGTGCTTGGCGCGGATCGTCGATGCGCACGGTCGGCATGCACTCGTGCCCGCTCGGTCCGGTGTAGGGATAGACCGCCGCGCCGACCTTGGGTTGTTTCGCATCGTCGAACTTGCCGCCCTTCGAAAGCGAGAGGAAGTCCAGCCCGGCGCGCGCGAAGGCCAGGCCATGGTGCACGGCATCTTCGACGCGACCACCGCCCTCGATCACTTCGTCGCCGAGAAAGCGCACACCAACGACAAAGCGCCCTGAAACCGCGGCGCGCACGGCAGCGGCAGTCTCGAGCGGCAAGCGCAGGCGGCCTTCGGGCGACTGTCCGTATCCATCGCCGCGCGTGTTCGTCGGCGAGAGGAACGAAGCCAACGTGTAAGCGTGAGCGCAGTGCAGTTCCACTCCGTCGAAACCGGCCTGCTCGGCGCGCCGTGCGGCATTCGCGAACAGAGCCGGGAGCAGCTTGGGCAAGTCCGCGATGTGGGGCAGGTGCGTGTCGGTCACGCGTTCACGCGCGCCGCGCTCGAGACTCTCGCGTTCGCGTTCGTCGAGCAGCGCGAGCAACGTCTCATGTGGAAGGCGCAGCAGCGCCTCGCGCACGGTCTCGTCGCTCGCTTCGGCGACGCGTTCGTGACCCGCCACGCGCGCCAGCGCTGATCGATGCGCCGGCCGCAGCGCGAGGAATCGGCGCACGAACTTGTCTTTTTCGGGCCGCCGGCGGACCGACAGGAAATCGAGGATCTGAATGAACAGCCGCGTGCGGCCGCTCGAGCGCTCGCGGACCGTTTCGACGAGCCGCGCGAGTCCGGGCACGAATCGATCGTCGCCGATGCGCAGCAAAGGGCCGCTCGGAACGTCGCGGATGCCCGTGGCTTCGACCACGAGCACGCCCGGCGCTCCATCGGCGAAGCGGCCGTACCAGTCGAGCACATCGTCGGTCACGAATCCGTTGT
>JANMRV010000417.1:0-6060 GCA_031388685.1 Planctomycetota bacterium | reverse complement strand
CTCGTTGCGACGCGCAAGGGCGCCTTCATCCTGAAGGCCGACTCCAGCAGGCGCGCATGGAAGCTCAGCGGTCCGATGATGCTCGGTCACATCGTCCATCACCTTTTGCTAGACCCGCGCGATCGGCGCACGCTGCTCCTGGCGGCGCGCACCGGTCACCTCGGGCCGACCGTTTTCCGCTCCACCAATTTAGGCAAGACCTGGAAAGAAGCCGCGCGGCCGCCGGCTTTTCCCAAAGCGCCCGAGGGTCAGAAGGGGCGCGTCGTCGATCATGTGTTCTGGCTCACGGCGGGCCACGCGAGCGAACCCGGCGTCTGGTATGCAGGCACTTCGCCCCAGGGACTTTTCCGTTCCGAGGATGGCGGCGACACCTGGGCTCCGGTCGCGGGATTCAACGATGTGCCGGAGCATCTGACCTGGATGGGCAGCCAACAAGACGGAACGCCCGATGGTCCAAAGTTGCATTCGGTCATCGTCGATCCGCGCGACCGCGCGCATCTCTACCTCGCAATGTCGGGCGGCGGTGTGCACGAATCGCTGGATCGCGGAGCGACCTGGAAGACCCTGATCGACGGCATGGAAGTCGTAGAAGGCTTCGATCCCAGCAGCGTAGCCTTTCACGATCCGCACTGCGTGCGCATCGCCGCGAGCCGGCCCGATCGCCTGTATCAGCAGAATCACTGCGGCATCTACCGCATCGATCGGCCCTCCAACACCTGGACGCGCATCGGCAAGAGCATGCCCAAGAACGTCGGCGACATCGGCTTTGGAATCGAAGTGCACCCGCGCGACGCCGATGTAGCCTTCGTGTTCCCGATGGACGGCAGCGGCGTGTGGCCGCGCACGAGTCCCGGCGGCAAGCCCGCGCTGTATGTGACGCGCAACGGCGGCAAGAGTTGGAAGCGGCTCGATGCCGGTCTTCCCAAGGCCCAGGCCTGGTTCACGGTCAAGCGCCAGGCCTTGAGCCTCGACGCGCATGCTGCGCTCGGCGTGTATTTCGGCACGACCAGCGGAGAAGTCTGGGCCAGCCGCGACGAAGGCGCGCGCTGGAAGTGCATCGCGGCGCACTTGCCCGAGATCTATGCCGTCGAGGCCGTGGAACTTGGAAAATGAAGGTGCTGATCCCGAGTGCGCTGCGCTCGTACGTCGAGCAAAGCAGAGTCGAAGCGAGCGGCGCGACCCTTTTCGAACTCGTCGCTGACCTCGAGCGCCACTATCCCGGCCTCCGCTTTCGCATGATCGACGAGCAGGACCAGGTCCGTCCGCACATTCGCATCTTCGTCAACGGCGCAGCGGTCAAGGACCTGAGCGCCGTTCTGCAGACTTCCGACAGCGTTCACATCGTGCAGGCGCTGAGCGGGGGATAGCCCAGGATCAGTTTTTCACGCTCGAGCGCCTCGCACGGCCCTTCTTGGCCGGCTTCGCGGCCGTGGCTTTCCTCGGCGGCACCGTCGTGGTCTCGCCCTGCAGCGCCAGGCGCCGCGGAGAACTGTTGTCGAGCACTTCGGCGATTGTCGTCAGATCGACGGAGAGCGTATGCAGCACGTCGTCCATGCTGATCACGCCGACCAGCAAGCCGCGCGCGTTGACCACGGGCAATCGCCGCACGCCACGCGCGCGCATCACCTCCAGCGCATCGTCGCTGGACTTGTCCTCGGGGATGCAGCTCGGCTCGGCCGTCATCACCTCGCGAACCAGCGTGTAGTGCGGATTTTTCCCGGCGGCGACGACGGAAATCGCCAAGTCGCGATCGGTCAGGATTCCGATCGGATGCGCCTTGTCATCGACGACGACAAGCATTCCGACGTTGCGATTGCTCATGCGCTGAGCCGCGGTTTGCGTGGACTCGCTCGGGAGAGCGGTGTCGACATCGCGCTGGAGTACGTGTTGAAGAGTCATCTGGAGCGCTCCTTTTTCTTCGGCGACGAATGGACCTGCGATCGGGTGCCAAGTCATTCTCGTCTCGATCCCTTGGCCGCGAGCAGTCCCCACTGTGCGTAGGGACTTCACAACAGGAGCGGACCGCGTCAGATGCGCAGGAGGCCTTCGCTGATCGCCAGTCGCGCCAGTTCGGCGGCACTGTGGCAGTCGAGTTTGCGCTGCAGGTTTTCGCGGTGTTTCTTGGCCGTGCCCACGCTCAAGCTGAGCTCGCGGGCAACGTCCTTGTTGCTCTTGCCGAGCGCGAGCAACTGGAACACTTCGCGCTCGCGTGGCGTCAGCGATCCTATTCGGCTGGGCAGGTCGTGACTCGCCGAATCCGGTCCGCGCGCCATGGCGACCAGGCCGCCGGCAACTTTGGGCGAGAGGTACGGCCGTCCGCGCGCGACGGCGTCGAGCGCGATCGCCAGTTCCTCGGGATCGGAATCCTTCGAGAGGTAACCGTCGGCACCCGACTTCATCGCCTGCTGTACGAAGGATTCGCCTTCGTGGTGCGTCAACATCAGGATCCTGACGCCGGGCAATTCCTTGCGCAGCGGCACGATGGCATCGAGCCCCGACAGGCCGGGCATCGTGATGTCCAGCAGGATCACATCGGGGCGCAGCGTGGCGACCAGCGCAATCGCCTCGCGCGCATCGCCGACATCGCCCACAACCTGATAGCGAGTGTCGCGCACGAGCAGGCTTCTGAAGGCCGCGCGCAGCATCGCCTGGTCGTCGACCAGGAGGATCTTGATCTGATTACGGTCCATCACGACAAAGGCTCCAATCAGCTCTTGGGTTGAGTTCGCGGGAGGGTGACTTCGAAGCAAGCTCCGCCGGTTTCGGATACTCCGACGACGATCGATCCGTGGTGTTCGTCGATCACTTTCTTGCAGAACGCCAGGCCGAGGCCAGTGCCGCGGCTCTTGGTGGTCACGTAGGGTTGGAAGACGGTGTGGCGCACCTTCTCAGGCACACCAGGGCCGTTGTCCCCGATCTTGACGCACAGCAGGCCTTCGGGCGAAGCGTCGATGCGGATGTCGACGATGCCAGGGCTCGGCCGTCCCTCCAACGCTTCGACGGCGTTCGCGAGGATGTTCATGATCACTTCTTCGAGCAGGGCGCGATCGCCCTGCATGTGCACATCAGCCTCTGTCCGCGTCGTGCGGACGTCGACGCCGGATTTGACGACCATCGGGCGCAACAGCCGCACGGAAGCGCTCACGACTTCCGCCATGTCGAGCGGGGCGAAGCGCAAGTCGATGGGCTTCACGAACGAGAGCGTGCGGCGCAACATGCGCTCGAGGCGCATCATGCGACTGGAAAGATCCTCGAGGATCACGCGGTGGTCCTGTCCGAGCTGGTCGGCGACGGCGCGCAGCGCGAAGTTGATCGCGGTGATCGGGTTCTTGATCTCGTGCGCGAGCACGGCCGCCGATTCGCCCACCGTAGCCAGAGCGCGCAGCATCTGCGTTTCATTGCGCTGTGCGCGCTTGAGCTCGGTCGTATCGTGTCCCTCGGGAATCAGCATCACGACTGCACCGGATTCATCGGTGATCGGCGTCAGCGAGAAGTCGATCGTCAGCAACTGCCCGTCCTTGCCGAGGATCTCGGTCTCGTAGCGCACGAATTCGCCGGCCGCGGCGCGCGCGATCGCCTGCCTGCAGCGTTCCGCCGTCTCGCGATCGTGGCTCCACCAATGCGTCTCCCAGAACAGTTTTCCGAGCACGTCCTCTTGTCGCAATCCGCCGGCGTCGAGGAAGGCGCGGTTGACCTCGATCAGTCTGCCGTCGGGCTTCAAGAGACCGACGTACTGGAAGGACTGGTCGAAAATGGCGTGGAATCGTTTCTCGCTCTGGCGTTGAGCCCGTTCGGCCTGCTTGCGCTTGCTGATGTCGCGGAACGAGCCGACGAATACCGGCGAATTCCCATCCGGCAGATCCGCGCGCGCGACGGAGAGTTCGATCTCGAACAGTTCACCGTTCTTCTTGGAGACGACGAACTCGCGCGTTTGATTCAGGATGTGCGTGACCCCCGTGCGCCGATAATTGGCAAGGTAGCCGTCGTGCGCACTCGAGTGCGGCTCGGGCATCAGCAGGCGCACGTTTTGTCCAATCAACTCCGCGGGCTTCCAACCGAATACGCTCTCGACCGAATTGCTGGCCTGCAGGATCTTGCCGTGCTCGTCGATCGTGACCGTCGGGTCGAGCACCGAGGCGAGCACTGCGCGCAGGAGCGCTTCGTTCAACGAAGCCCCCGACGGTCCTGGTGCCGAGGCTTCGCCCTTGGCGCGGCCGAGTGCAGGTAGGTCGTGCTTGGGCTGTTTCATGGGTTCGTGTGGTTCCCAGTTCACAGCTTCTGTGGATAAGAGCGCCATGAACGAGCTTGTTAGCGACGAATCTCGCACTTGTGCGGACTCGCGGCTGGACACGCTGATTCTAGCACTTCTGCGCTGCGGCCAATGCACACTACTTGCTCCTGAATTCGCGGCCCGCGGCCCATCGGCGCCTCCGCAAAGCCTCCAAATCGCCGATTGTCCAGGGCCACCGCCGCGCTGCAAATTCGTACCCGGCCTGGCTGCGCACATGTTCGAACGCCGCGGCCTTGTTCCCCGACGAATCGCGGCTTGCGCCGCACGAGCGCGCTGCGGCAGCACCCTCGTGGACTCGAGCGGGGCGCGTGTCATGCGTGTGCGAATTGGCGTTGCGGTTTGCGCACGACCATGACCGGCCCGACGCTGTTCTTGAGCACCGTGTAGGCGACGCTGCCAAGCACTGCGGATGCAAATCCAGAGCGGCCGTGGGTGCCCATCAACAGCAGGTCCGCGGACTTCGCGGACTCGAGGATCTGCGCATCCGGCGTGCCTTCGGCGAAAATCCAGTCGTGTTCGATCCCATTCCAATCCGTGCTCGCCATCAGCTTCTCGAACTCCACGGAAGTCGATTTGCGAGCGTCGTCGATCGACTCGAAATTTGCGATCCAGAAGCCGTCGTCCATGATGTAGGGACGCAGGTCGAAGACGTGCAGCACGCGCACGCTCGCGCCGACACGGCGCGCGAGATCGATCGCCGTGGACAGCGCGAGCGCACTTTCCGCAGAGAAATCGAAAGCCACCAGCACGCGTCGAATGGGTACCGGCGGACCGGGTTGGATCCAGACCGCGCAGGGCGCTTTTGCCAGGATTGCGCGTGCTGTGCTGCCGAAGTCGAAGGTCCGCCGCTTGCGCAGCGCTCCCAGGATGATCAGATCCGCCCCTAGGCTCTGTGCGCGCTCCAAAAGCACACCCGCGGGCTGACCCGTGATCACGTTGACCAGTTCGTCGGCTTTCGTGCGGGCACGTCCCGCGTGTTCGAGCAAATCGCTGACATGCGTGACGACCTGTTCGCGCACACGCGACAGGGGGTCTGAGTGGGCCGAAACCGCGAGCGGGCTAGGGACCAGTTCCCAGGGCACGCCGGCGAGGCCCAACGCGTGCACGATTTCGAGCCTGGCATCGAAAGCCTTGGCAAGTTCGAGGGCTCGATCGATGGCATGATCGGAGAGGCCTCCGCCGTCCAGCGCCACCAAGATGTTGCGCACGCCCGGCGACACCTGCTTGGGTTCATTTTTCATGGCAACGCTGCTTTTGTTGGTGCTCTCGATCGTCGAGAGCGTGGTTGAAGGAACCAAGCCGCTGCTCGGGTGGCGAGACACCCACCGTCGAGCTTTGCGCACGGATTTAGTGGCACGCACGAAAATCCCAGCGACCTGCCGCAGTCTGGTGCGTGCCTTCGTTCGCGCTCAGTCGTCAAAGGTCGCAGTGAGTACGGACGTAGTTCGTAGTCTGAATGGAGGCTCTGGACACGGCACGCAGCGCAGCCCAATGCGCGACGCTGGTCGTGTACGCACATCGGCACGGCCCAGATACGGCCATTGGCCGGGGTCGCCGGCCTCTGCCCAGGCGTACAACTCGAACATGAACCACCGAATCGCCCCCCCGAGTCGCGCCCGAAGCGTGTGTTTCTTCGCTCTCCTCGCAATTCAGGCCGGCGGCGTTGCGGCAGCCAAACCGCAAGAGTCAAAAGTTGCGGCTCCCGCCGGGCAGTACCCGCCGCAGGCAGTCGTCGCTGCGCAGCCCCCTGCGCGATTCAGCGGCTGTCG
>JANMRV010000404.1:0-3345 GCA_031388685.1 Planctomycetota bacterium | reverse complement strand
TGCTGCTGGCCGGCTGCGCATCGAATTCGAGCCGCACCTTGGACGTTGACAACGGTCAGGCTCTGACGGCGCTGCCTGGTTCACCCCAGCCGGAGATCCGTCCCGTGCTCGTGCTTCTCTGGGATCCGCACCGCGCCGCTGTCGCGCTTGCCGATCGCGGACGGATCGAGCGCTTGATCTTCGGCCCGGCGCCCAGCGTGCGCGATTACTACTCGGTTCAGTCCGGCGCGCGTGTGGAGTTGAAATCGGTCGGTGTGATTGGCTGGTTCGACGCGGATCACCCCGCGGAGCACTACTGGGAGCATCCCGTCGATGCGAACGATGGCTTCGCCAGCGGCCACACGGAAAAGTGGACCGAAGCGATCCGCAAGGCTGACCTAACCATCGATTTTGCGTCCTTCGACACCGATCACGACGGCACGCTCACGCCGCGCGAACTCGGCGTGTGCGTGCTGATCCCACAAAATCAGGCCTTCGGCACCGTGCGCGGAACTGCAGGCCGAGAGCTGCCGACCTTCGAGCCTCTGGTCGTCGACGGCGTGATCTTGCCCGTCGTGTCCGAGGTCTACTGCGCGGCCGATACAGGCTTAGGCGTCTTCGCGCACGAGCTCGGTCATCTGCTGTTCGACTTGCCCGACATGTATGGCGCGCCACTGCCGGCGCATTCGTATTCGCTGATGGACGCGAGCTACAACGATGCGCTGCTCGATCCGTGCAACAAGCTGCACCTTGGCTGGATGAACGTGCACGAGGTTCTCCGTAGCGGCACTTACGAGTTGCGCGACGTGCAGTCGAGCCGGGAGGTCCTGAGCATCGCCGATCCGAAGGATCCCAAGACGTGCTTTCTCATCGAAAACCGCGCAAGGGGCGTCTACGACTCGGCGATGCCCGATGTGGGAATCGCGGTTTGGCGCTGGACCGACGACACGAGCGGCGACTGGGGTCGGACGTCGATTGCGATGTTGCGCAGCAGCTGGCCGCCCGATGATTCGCACGCGCTGTGGAGTTCAATCCGAGCCGAGGAACTCGTTCTCAGCAGCGTGGATGGATCCTCGACGGGCATCGTGCTGCGCCATTTCTCCGCGCCGGGAGCGCTGATGAACCTCGAGATTGTGCTGCCCTGAAAGTCGAGATCGGGGAGCAAGGCCGCGCATCGACGCTGCCTTGCGGCCCAGCCCGTAGCGCGCCTTCACGATCGCGCTAGGCTGATCGATATGCCCTCAAGCTCTGGATACTCGGGAACTCCTCTGCCCAAGAAGCTCGGGGTCAAGGACGGTCACGTGCTGTGGCTGGTGAATGCGCCCGCTGATTTCGAGCAGACGCTCGGCGAATTGCCGGCGGCTGCGCGGTTGGTTCGAAAGCCGAGCGGCGCGAAACGATTCGACGTGATCGTGCTGTTCGTGCGAACCGCGCAAGAACTCGAACGTGGTTTCGACTCGGCGAAGAGGTGCCTTGCTGAAGCCGGCGGCCTGTGGATCGCGTGGCCGAAGAAGAGCTCGAGCGTCGCCACCAATCTTGTCGACAGCATGGTTCGCGCGCACGGACTCCGTTGCGGACTCGTCGACAACAAGGTTTGCGCGATCGATGCAACCTGGTCGGGACTTCGATTCGTCGTGCGCCTGCGCGATCGCGGTGCTGGATCGATTCAATTGCGGACGAAGAGTCCTTCATCGACGATTCGCGGCGCCGCGAATCGTCGGTGAAGCGCTTCGACTCCACGCACGCTGCGGAAAAAGGGCCGGGCCGGGCGTGGTTGGTCACCCCCGGCCCCGCGGCACCAACTCGCGCCGCGCACCCCCCTGAGGAGGCGGGTCAAGGAAAGCTACCCTGTGCGCACGGTCACGGTCGGCGCGCGGGCAAGGCGAGCCCGCGCCCCACTCCACATATATGGAGGAAACGGGCCCAGGGGCCCTCAGGAACGGCTCGGGAGGGGGGAATGCAGCTCGAAAACCGCGCCGTGGACTGCGCGCAGCGCACGCCCCAGCTCGGATTCGGCGAGGGCGAAAAGCGCACTGCCTCTATCCGTTTCCGCCCACTGCGCACGAACTTCGATGGCGGCTTCGTCGAGCCCGCGCCGCGCCGCATCGATCGCGGCTGTGTTAGGTCCGACCAGTGCAATCAACGCGAGACTGCGTTCGACGTGGAACGCTTCGCCGAGAGTGGCGAGCAGCGCCGCAAACTCGTCGCTCCACACACATGCGAGCGCGATTTCACTCGGCCCCGACGACAGCCACAGCGGTTCGATGTTCGCGCGCGCGAGCCGCGCCATGAATTCGCTCGAACGGCGCGGGCGATCTTCGAGATCGCCGAGCGAGACGTGCGCGAGCGTCACTCCGCGGCGCGCGGTGACTCCGACGGCGTGCACGTCGTGCGTCGGTGTCGGCACGTACGCTTCGCCTCCGATCCACGTGCCTTCGCCATCGGGATCCGAAAGACAAAGCACGCGCGCGGGGATCTCTGCGCGTCGCAACGGTTCGACCGCGCCGGGGTGCAACACGTTCGCGCCGCGGAAGGCGTACTCGGCGGCCTGTGAATAACTGAGTCGCGTAATGCCGCGCGCGTCGGGCACGAGCGTCGGGTCGGCGCTCATCACGCCTCCGACGACTTTCCAGAACTGCACTTCGCGCGCGCCGCAGGCTTCGGCGAGCAAGCTGGCCGAAAGGTCCGAGCCATTGCGGCCGAGCGTCGTCAGGTTGCCGGCCGAGTCCTTGGCGACGAAGCCCGTCACCACCGGAATGCCGGGAACTTGCTGCAACGCGCGCCGGATCGCGGCGCTGTTGCCGGTGAGCGGTCGCGCGCAACCGTGATTGGAGTCGCTGAGCAAGCCAAGGTCGAAGGCGTCGACAGGCGTCGCGCTGCGGCCGCTCGCGCGCAGGGCGGCGGCGACGACACGCGCGCTCATGCGCTCGCCGAAGGAGAGCACGAAGTCGCGCTCGGCGGCGGAAATGGCCCGCCGCTCGCGGATGCCTTCGAGCACCGACGCCAGTTCGACCAGCAGGCGATTCAGGAGTTCCTGCTCCAACCCGCATTGGCTCAGCAACGTGCGGTGGCGGATGCGCACGCGCTCGAGTTCCGAGCGCCCCTCGGCCGCCGCGTTCGCCACCGCGACGAGCAGTTCGGTCACCCCGGCCGCCGCGCTGACCACCGCCACGGGGCGCACCCCGCCGCGCGCTGTCAGGATCGCCCCGGCGCGCCGGATCCCGGCCCCGTCGCCCAGGGCGGCCCCCCCGAATTTCATGACGATCGGGCGGTCGGTCGCGGTGTCGGGCACGTTGTTCATCGCGGTGGGCAGAAGACTACCAAGCCTGCGCGCCGAGTTGCCCGGTTGCGGTTCGAACGGGGCGC
>JANMRV010000381.1:0-6463 GCA_031388685.1 Planctomycetota bacterium | reverse complement strand
TAATAAACGCCGGTGGATTACCGGGCACGAATTTGGAAGATGGTGGCGATTGCAGTGGATCGGTTTTTTTATTGGCGCGATGCTCTTGTCCAGCGTGTTGCGGCACGTTCCGGGGATCGGCGGGTTGTTTCGAGGCATCTGGGGATTCTGGATCGCCGTGCTGCTGCTTTCGGCGGTCACGAACTGGCTCTCGACGAGGTGGATGGAGTACCTGCGCCTGCGACGGGGCAAGGCGGAATTCAGCCAGGTGGACAACGCCCACAACCAGGGCAAGCTCGGCACGCTGTTGCTTCAGAATGGCCGCTCACGCGCCTCGCTTGGGCCGCTCGAGCGCGCCGTCGCCGGGGATCCGCACAGCGCCGAGTGGCGCTATCGGCTGGGCAGCGCGCTGCGATTGTGCGGCCAGCCTGCGCGCGCCGCCGTCGAGCTCGAAGCCGCCCTGAAGCTCGCTCCCTCGCATGCCTGGGGCGAGGTCGGGATCGAACTGGCCCTGGCGCGCAAGGCGATCGGCGATGATCAAGGCGCGCTGCAGGCTCTGCAGGAGCGTGAGCGCGAACACGGCGAGAGCGTCAGGAGCGCCTATCTGCGCGGCGTGCTCTTGGCGCGCGGCGGGAAACGCGAAGAATCGCGCGCGGCGTTCCGCCAGGTCGGCGAAATCGCGCGCCGCAGTCCACGCTTCTCGCGCAAGGGCGCGCTGCGCTGGCGCGCGCTGGCCGGCCTGGCCTTGTTGCGCTGATTCAGGCCGGGAAGAAGCGCCGCGCGATTGGCGAGGCGTGATGCAGCAACAGTTTCCAGACGCCCGCGCGGCGCACGAACAGGTTCGTCGCGACCGCTTCGGAAATCGGCTCGTCCGAACTTCCCGGCCGAATGCGCTCGATCGCGCTGGCCCAGGCGAAGTCGCCGACGATCTCGATCGTCAAATCCTCGAGTTCGAAGCGGATGGCGTCGGTCGCCTTGAAGATCGCGGCCCAAGAGCCGAGCACGCGCTCGCGCCCGACCAGCCGCTCGCTGGCCGGGTGCACGCACTGGATCGAATCGTCGTCGAGCCAGACGGCGCGCATGGCCTCGAGGTCCAACTGCTCGAAAGCACGGTAGAACTCGCGATTGGCGCGCGCAGCCTGCTTGGCAGCGGTGTAGTGCGCGTCTTCCATGGCCGCCATCAGAACCCGCCCCGCTCGTCCGCGCGAGATGCCGCGCGCAGATTCCGGGTGGATTGCTAGGCTCGCAGGCCATGAACTCCCTGACGAGCGTGTTGCTGCTGCTCATGGCAATGGCGGGCAGGCCGCAAGCGGAAAAGCCGCCGCTTCCCATCGATGCGCTTCCCCGGCCGCTTCCCTCGGTGTTGCCGCACGGACTCGAAGGTGCGGTCCCACAGGCCAGCGAAGCGCAGGTTGCGCTCGGCCGCAAATTGTTCTTCGACCCACTGCTTTCGCGCGATCGCACGGTCGCCTGCGCTTCCTGCCACGAACCCGAGCACGGCTTCGCGGGCACTGCGCGCTTCTCCCTGGGCGTGGGCGGCCAGCGCACCTTGCGCAACTCGCCAAGCTTGTTCAATCGCGGCCTCGCGACGCACCAGATGTGGGATGGGCGCGCAAGTTCGCTCGACGAACAGGCCCTGATCCCGATCGCGGATGCGCGCGAGATGGGCTCGAGTGTCGAGGAAGCCCTCGGACGTCTGAACGCCTCGAGCGAATACAAGGCGGCCTTCCAGGATGCCTTCGGCGCTGGGGCCGACGCTCCGCGCCTGGGGCGTTCCATCGCCGCTTTCGTCGGGCGGCTGTACCTGGCCGACAGTCCGGTCGATCGCTTTCGCATGGACAACGATTTCGGCGCGCTCAGCGTCGAGGAGCGTTCCGGTCTGTGGTTCTACGAGAGCCGCGGGCAGTGCTGGCGCTGTCACTCGGGCCCGAACTTCAGCGACGAGGAATTCCACGACACGGGCGTTGGCGCGAAGGATGGTGTCGCCGAGGAGGGCCGCATGGCGATCACGCACGAAGTCGCTGACCGCGGCCGCTTCAAGACGCCCACGCTTCGCGGGCTCGTGCTCACGGCGCCATACATGCACGACGGCAGCTTGGCCACGCTCGAGGACGTGGTGAAGTTCTATCGCGAGGGCGGCATACCGAATTCGAATCTGGCGCCGCAGATCGCGCCGATCGAGATGACCGACGACGATGCGCGCAATCTGGTGCAATTCCTGCGCGCGCTCTCGCGCCAGGCTGCGTCCGCGCGCTGAGCCGCGGACCTAGGGCACGCGTCGTTCGAAGGCGATCATGGACGCGCTGACGAAAAGCGCGCTGGTCAACAACAGCGGCGCGACCACCTGCCAATCGAGCCGGCCGGTTTCGCAGATCGTGATGAAGCGCGGAATGTCGGCCAACCGGAAAAGCGAGTAGTGCGTGACCTTCTCGATCAGGTAGATCGCGAACTGGAAGATCGAGAACAGCAGCATTCCAAAGCCGATGCTGAGCGGATTGGAACCCAAGGTCGAGAAGAAGAACGTCGCGCTGTAGATCGCGAGGAGCAACGCCGACTGATGCGCGGCGCACAGGAGCATCGCGCCGAGCGAGAGCTTTTCGTCGACGAAGCTGAGCAGCCAGGGAATCGACGACGAGGTCAAGAAAACGGGGATCACCACGGCGAGCGCGCCGCCGGCCCAGCGTTCGAGCAGCAGCCTGCGGCGCGAAATCGGCCGCGAGAGCCACAACTCGAGCGTGCCGCGGTGCGCTTCGCCCGCGATGGCGCCGGCCGCGAACAACACGGCGGCGGTAGTCCCGAGCGTGTTGCAGGCTTTGAAGAACTGCTGCCCGCAGACATAGCCAGCGGCTCCGGCCTGACCGAACTGGTCGAGCATGTCGCGGGCGGCCTTGAACGGCATCAGGCCGCGCAGCGAATCGATGTTCTCGCGGAACTTGGGCCAGAAAAGGATCGCGGGCACGAGCAGCGTTTCGAGCACCAGCGCGAAGGCCAGCGCGCGCAGCAAGAGCGACCTGACGCCGGTGTGCATCAGACCGCCTCCACGCCGTAGATGTCGCGATAAAGCTCGGCCAGCGAGAGCTGTCCGTATTCGATGCCCTCGGGCCTGGGCAGATCCGAGTTCGTGCCCAGCAGTGCGAGCAGCGGCCGCGGGTCCGCGACGTCCAGCTCAACGATCGCGTGTCGACCGCGCGCGACCGCGGACTTCGCGCCGAGTGCGACCAAGTCCGCGCAGATCGCCGCGGCTCGTTCGGGCACCTCCAGCGCCGCGCCGTAATCCAAGCGCAGGATGCGCGCGGCCTTGGCGCGCACGCTCGCGGAGTTTTCGCTCTTCACCAGGCGCCCTGCGTGCAGGAACAACATGCGCGATGAACTGCGGTCGACCTCGCCCAGGTGGTGCGAGGACAAGAGGATCGTGGTGCCACCGGCGGCGTCGCGCTCGACGATGTCGAGGATGGCACCGCGCTTGGACGGATCGAGACCTTCGCTGGGCTCGTCGAGGATGCGCACGGCCACGCGCGGCGCCATCGCGGCACAGAACAGCAGTTGGCGTTTCATTCCGTGGCTGTACGTGCGCACGCGAGCCTTGAGCGAGAGACCCAGGCTGTCGGCCAGGCGTGTGCCGGCAGCCAGCGCCTCGCGCTCGCGCCCGCGCAGCAACCAAGCCAGATGCTGCGACCCCCGCAACTCCTTGTAGACGTTGATTTCGCCGGGCGCGAAAGTGCAGTGCTTGCGCACCGCCGTTCCGTCGCCGATCAATGGCTCGCCGTCGATCGAAGCGCTGCCCGCGTCCGGCCGCACGAGGCCGACCATGCAACGCAGGAGCGTGCTCTTGCCGCTGCCGTTGGGGCCGAGCAGCGCCGTGATGCCTCCCGGGCCGATCTCGAACGTGGTCGGATGCAGCGCGGTGAGCGTCCCGAATCGCCGGGTCAGGGAATTGACCTTGATGGTGCCGTCGACACGTGTGCTGGAGATCCTGATCATGGCGCGCGAGAGCATCCTGAGTGCGGGGGATCCGCGCAAGCTCCCGGAAGTCAGACCGTGGAGCACGGCCTCGATCCGTGCCTGATTCCCGGCGTTCACCAGGCGCGTCGAGACTGCCGCAATTGTTAGGCTTGGTTGCGCGACTCGACCGGCTTCTGGACACCTTCCGCGTCCGCAAGCACATGGCCAAAGAATTCGTCAGCGACATCGAGAAAGTCCGCGATCGCACCCGCGAGCACCTGGAAGAAGGTGCTTCGACCTCGGACCGTGGCGCCGACCGCGCGAAGCTGTTCGCGCTGCTCGACCCGGAGTCGGCGATGGAAGCGGAACACGCCGACGAACCCGGTTCGCTGCTCGAAGAGCACGGGATGAGGAATTGAACGTGGGCCGAGCGGAGCAGCTGTGAACATCGAAGTCGTGCGCGAACTCAAGCGCGATGTTTTCGGCCGGGTCGAACTCGTGCGCCTCACGCTCGACGGCGCGGGCGACGCGCGTGAGGCACAGTTCGCGATCCGGCGCGTGGCCTGCGGAAGCGCCGTGCCCTGTTCGCGGTTCGTGGCGCGGCTCTTGATGGCGCGTGAGCAGCGCGCGCTCGAGCGACTTGCAGGGCTCAGTGGAATTCCTGGTTTGCTGCTGTGCTCAAGGAACGAACTCGTGCGCGATTATCAGGCCGGCGTGGCTTTGTCCGCGACCGACGAACTCGCCCTGGATTTCTTCGAGCAACTCGTCCTGCTCGTGCGCGCGGTGCACGCGCGCGGCGTGTGCCACAACGACCTGCACAAGGAGCAGAATGTGATCGTCGGCGCCGATGGACGGCCGTGCCTGGTGGATTTCCAACTCGCCAGCGTGCACGAGCTTGGGTCGCGCTCGCTCGAGGCCAGGGCGCGCGAGGACTTGCGGCACATCGAAAAACACCGCCGCCGCTATTTGCGCGACGGCCGCGGCCCGCAGGGCAGCACGTTCGACCTCGCGAGCGAACCGCGCCTGAAGCGTTCGCGCACGGCGCTGATCTGGCGCAAGACCGCGAAGCCGGTCTACATTTTCGTCACCCGCAAACTGCTTGGGACCCGCGATGGGGAAGCGCGCCGGCGTTCGGACGGAAGTTGGCCGCGCTGGACAGCGGCGCGCGGCCCGCGGGAGCAGTGATCAGCCGAACGGCACAGCCCGTCGCCTAAAGGATGTCCTCGCGGTAGACCCACTTGCGCTTCTTCGAGTTGTCGCGCCGTGCGGTGACCAGGCGCCACAACTCGGACGGCCCGACGACCGCAAGGTAGACGACGGTCGTTCCGTCGGCTGCGGTGAGCTCGAGTCGGCCCGAGACGAGTCCCACCAAGCGCTTGCGGCCTGGATTGTATTCGTCGACCACGAAGACGCCGGCGCCGACAAGTTCGGGGTGGCCGTCGAAGCGTCCGATCCAAGGCAGCAGGAAACCCTCGACGCGCGGATCGGAGATCACGCTGACGATTTCTTCCCAGCGCGTGGCCCCAGCGCGGCCGTACACCGAGACCTGAGTCCCCGCCTTCGGAGTGTCGAACGAAATCGGCACGTTGGGCAGGCGGATTTCCGTCTCGGCCGTGAACAGGCCACCGCCGAGCGGTTCGACGACCGCGACTTCCGTGCTCGCGCCGTCGCCGAACCAGGCGGTGATCTCGACCTCGCCCGAGCGCACGGTACGGCCGAGGAAGACGACGCCGTCCTTGGTGGCGACGCCGAGTTCGCGGCCCGCGTCGCTGCGCACCTCGAGCAGGGGATCGGCGAGGAAGCGCGTGCCGGCGCACGAAGTGCACAGGCATAGGAACACCAGGACGACCAGCAGGAAACTATTTCGACTCGACGTACTTTGCATAGCGGTCCCGATAGGACTCGTTCTCTGGCGCAAGTTCAACCGCCAAGCCCAACAAAGCCGCGGCCTCGGGCACCTGCTTCGACTTTTCCCCGTCGACACTGATGCCGCCGACCTCGGATTCGTCCCCGAAGTCTCCCAGGCGGTCACCAGCCAGCAAATTGCCCATCGCGAAGCGAAAACTCGCGTTCAGAGGGTCCAGTTCGATGGCCGTCGTCAGGTCGGACTTGAGTGACTCCTGCCAGGCCGCGGGATCGAATTTCTGATCGCGACCGAGCCAGGGCGAGAGGATGCGCGCCCGATAGCGCGCGTAGTAGGCGCGCGGATCCTTGATGCCCGCAGCGATCGCGGCGTCGAGGTCGGCGATCGCGGCGGTGAGGTTCTTCTTGGTCTGCTCCTCACGCTTCTTGGGATCCTTGTCGTCGCTGTACATCGCGCCCTGCACGATCATGAAATAGGCGCGCTTGAAGCGCGCGGAGGGACCTTCGATCGGCACCTTGCTGATGAAGTCCTTCCATTCTTTCTCGAGCGTCGCGCTGTCCTTGACGCCGAGCGATTGCAGTAGCACTCGCCGGATCTCCTCCGGCGCGACCTGCTTGCCCGTGCCGCCTCCGAAGTCGGCGTAGGGGACCACGTCGAATTTGATGCCCTTGGCGAGTG
>JANMRV010000351.1:0-7250 GCA_031388685.1 Planctomycetota bacterium | reverse complement strand
CTTCGTCGCGTCGCCGCGCTCGAGCATCAAGAGCGCCTGAGCCATGTACGGCACCAGCAGGCGGTTGACGACGAAACCCGGCGTGTCCTTGCAAGCGACCGGCGTCTTGCCGCAGCTCTCGCCGAAGGCGCGCGCGGCCGCGAAGGATTCGTCCGAGGTCTGCGGCGTGCGCACGACTTCGACGAGCTTCATCAGTTGCACCGGATTGAAGAAGTGCAGGCCGACCACGCGATCGGCGCGGCCCGAGACCGCGGCCATTTCGCCAATCGAGAACGAAGAGGTGTTCGAGGCCAGGATCGCCGTGGGCTTGCAGATCGCGCCGAGTTCCTTGAACAGCGCCAGCTTGATCGGCAGATCCTCGATGATCGCTTCGACCACGAGGTCGCAATCGGCGAGCGATTTCTTGTCGAGCGAACCGCTGATCCGGCCGCGCACCGTCGCAACCCAGGCTTTGGCCGCCTCGGCGGTCTGCTTGCCCTTCTCGACGTCCTTCTCTGCGAGCTTCGCCAGGCTCTAGTCGATGCGCGCGAGACCGGAATCGAGGAAGCGCTGCTCGGATTCGAGCGCGATCACCGTGCAGCCGCCTTGGGCAGCCACCTGCACGATGCCGTGGCCCATCAGACCGCAACCGATGACACCGACCTTCTTGATCACCATGACGTATTGTCCTCGAAGAGAAAACGAAGCCGATTAGTGTGGTTTTGCGTGGAACGCGGTCGCGATCCCGAGTCCGCCGGAAATGCACAAAGTGGCCAGGCCGTGTTCGGCCTGGCTGCGACGCATCTGTGCAAGCAGGGTCACGACGATACGCGCTCCGGTGGCGCCGATGGGATGGCCGAGGGCGATCGCGCCGCCGTTGACGTTGACACGATCCATCGGAAGCTTCAACTCCTGCTGGCAGGCGAGCACCTGGGCGGCGAACGCCTCATTGAGTTCGATCAGGTCGAAGGCGCCGACGGAGAGGTCGATCAGACGCTCGAGGCGGCGCACAGCGGGCACCGGTCCCAGGCCCATGACCGACGGTTCGACACCGGCCTCGGCGCTGTGACCCAGGTACGCTAGCGGCTCGAGCGACAGTTCGCGCGCCTTGTCCGCGCTCATCACGAGCAACGCGGCGGCGCCGTCGGTGATCCCCGAGGCATTGCCGGCCGTGACCGAACCGTTCGCGGCATCGAAGACGGGTTTGAGCTTGCTCAAGTCCTCGAGCGTGGCTCCGTCGCGGGGATGTTCGTCCACGGCGATGACGATGTCGCCCTTTTTCGCGGGCACGCGCACCGGAGCGATCTCATCGGCGAATCGATTCTCGCGGCACGCGGCCTCGCACTTGCGCTGGCTTTCCAGCGCAAACTCGTCCTGCGCGCGGCGCGAAATCGAAAGCTGCTTGGCCAGTTTTTCCGCCGTCTCGCCCATCAACATCTGCGACATCGGACACAGGAATCCGTCCTGATACATCGCATCGACCAGCGGCGCGTGACCCAGCCGATAGCCCTGGCGCATTTGCGGCAGTAGGAAGGGCAGGCGCGACATGCTCTCGGTGCCGCCGGCGATCGCGATCTGCGCGCGTCCGGCGCGGATCGAATCGGCCGCAAGACTCAGCGCCTTCAGGCCCGACCCGCAGGCCATGTTAATGGTCCAGGCCGTCGTCTCCACGGGCAGTCCGGCCTTGACCGCGACCTGCCGGGCGACGTTCGGGCCACCGCCTGCCTGGCGCGCGTTGCCGAAGATCAGCTCGCCGACGTCCGAAAGCGGAACGCGGGAACGCTCGAGCAGCGCGCGGACGACGCTCGCGCCCAGGTCGGCCGCCGAAAGCTCGCTGAACCCGCCCATGAACTTCCCGATCGGGGTGCGCAGCGCGTGGGTGATCACCACGGTCGTGCCGGTCGGTCGAGCAGGCGAGGCCATCGGAGTGCGGGGCGCGGGGTGGGGTTTGGGAAGCTGCATCCCCGACATTTCAAGGGGTGCGGGGAGAGTTTGGGGCGAACGAGGATAGGCGCCCCCCGCCATGTCCGCAAGGCGGCGCCAGGCCCCTTGGTCGAGCGGACCGTTGAACGCGCCGCGTACATTTCAGGGTTTGCGTGCGAGCTTGTATGTCCGATGATCCTGGAGTCGCCGGCGCGGGGATCCGACTGCCCTCGCCGGCGTTGGTCCAGTCCTCCGAGCCAGTACCCTCTTGAACACTCCTCCCCCTGACTCTGAGTCCGAAACCGTGCAATCCGGCGCCATGCCGGGCTGCGCTGAGTCGACTGCCGACCAGACTCGATTGGGCCAGGCCGAGGACACGATTGCAGCGGAATCGGGGACCGTCCGACCTGCGGCCAGCACTCGCATCGCGCGGCAGCTTTCGACCCGGGCGCGCGTGCGCACCTTGATCGAGCTGCTCGAGGATCCCTCGCCCACAGTTTGGACCCAGGTGCGCCGCGAACTCGAGCGGCTCGCGCGACCTGCCGACTCGCAGCTGCGCCGGGCCTGCAACGCTGATTCGCCGCTCGTGCGGGCACGCGCGCGGGCGCTTCTGTTGGCCCGTGGTCGGCGTGCGGTGTTGAGGCGCTTGGCTTCCTTCGCCAGTCGGCGCGAGATTTCCCTGGAGAGCGGCCTGTTCTTGCTCGCGCGGCTCGAACAGCCCGAGCTCGACGTGCGGCCATACTTGATGCAGTTCGACGCGCTCGCCGCCGAAGTCCTGCGCCGCGTCGAGTCGCGTCCGCCGACGCTCGATCGTTCGCTGGCGCTGGTCGCCTACCTCGGCCAAGAAATCGGCCTGACCGGCGATCGCGAGGACTTTCACCATCCCGACAACATCTATGTGCACCGCGTGCTCGAGCGCAAGCGCGGCATGCCGTTGACCTTGGCCGCGATCTATCAATTCGTCGGCCGCCGCGCGGGCATCCAATCGGCGCTCGTGCCGTTGCCCGGTCACGTCATGTTGCGCGTGCGCGGCGGCGGCAAGAGCGCGTTGGTCGACGTGTTCCAGGGCGGCGAACAGCGCACGGAGCGCGATCTGCTCCATTACCTCGCCGAACACAATCTGCCCTTCCAGCCCAGTTGGTTCCGCGATGCCGACGACGCCTCGATGTTCCAGCGCCAGGTGGCCAACTTGCGCAACAGCTACGCGCAGCGCGGTTTGAAACGCGAAGCACGCGGCCTCGAGTCGGTGCTGAGCGTGCTTGAGCGGCGCGCCAGTCTGCTCGCTCGCGGCGTGCGCGCCTGATGAGTTTTGCCTTGAGTCCCGAAGACAATCGCCCCAACGAACTGCCCGAGCTCTTCGCGGCGCCGATCCTGGTGCCGATGTTCCCGTTGCAGGACGTGTATCTGTTCCCGGGGACGTTCATCCCGCTGCACATTTTCGAGCCGCGCTATCGCCAGATGGTCGAAGATTCGCTCGACGGACCCGGTCGCATCGTGATCGCCTCGCCGGTCGAGGCGGCGAGTTCGACGGATTGCACTGCCATTCCGAAAGTGCATCCGATCGCGGGCCTGGGCGAAATCGCCAGGCACGAGCGGCTCGAAGACGGCCGCTTCATGATCTGGCTCGCCGGTTTGACGCGCGTGCGCATCGTCGGCGAGCAGCCGATGGAGCGCATGTACCGAAAAGTCTTCGCCCAACCGGTGTTCGAAGTGCCCGTGGCGCCCTGCGACGAAGCTCCGCTGCGCGCGAGGATCGTCGAAGCGGTGCTGCGCCGCACGCCCGACATCCTCAATGTTCCCGAGGGCGTGCCACTCGGCCACTTGGTCGACTTGTTGCTGCTGAAGTTGTCGCTGCCGCGTCACCTGATGCAGGACGCGTACTCGCAATTGGAAATCGAATCGCGCGCGCGCTGCGCGCTGAACCTGCACAACAAGCGGCCGATCTCGGGCCAGAGCGAAACCAAGGGCCCGAGCGACTCGGACCACTCGCTCAACTAAGACTGCCCGAACGGTGCCAGGCACCGTACGCGCGACACTACAACCGCGCGAGTTCGCGCGGATGTTCGAGCCACAGGTCCGGCGCGCCGCCGGCGAACGAAGATCGCGGAAACGGTCCCCACAGCGCCGCGGCGGTCCGCGTGCCCGCGGACTTGCCGCACTGGATGTCGTGGGGCGAGTCGCCGACCATGATCGCGCTTTGAACGGCGTGCTCGAGCCGAGTGAGCGCGAGCAACGCGGGCTCGGCCGCCGGCTTGGGCTCGCGCACGTCGTCGCAACCGATCACGACCTCGAAAAAGCGCGCATATCCCGCGCAATTCAGGCCGCGTAGCGCACCCGCGCGCATCTTGCTGGTCACGATGCCAAGTCGCACGCCGCGCCGATGCAACTGCTCGACGGCTTCGAGCGCGCCGTCGTAGGGCTTGACCATGGAATCGTGGTGCGCGTTGTTGTACTCACGATAGGTCGCGATCATGTGCTGCACGAGGGCGGGATCGTCGCTCCACTGCTCGAATTGCCAACGCAGCGGCCGGCCGAGCCCGACCAGCCATTCCTCGCGATCGAAGACGCGCGAACTGTGCGCCGCGAGAGCGTGGCGATACGAAAGCTCGATCAATTCGATCGAGTCGATCAGCGTGCCGTCGAGGTCGAACAGCACGGCACTGACGCCGACGTGGGCCACGTTCAATCCAACTCGGCGATGACCGGCGCGTGATCGCTGGGCTTTTCGCCACCGCGCGCGCCGCGGTCGATCTCGACCGAACGGCAGGCCTTCAAGGCCGGCTCGCTCATCAGGAAGTGGTCGATGCGCAACCCCTGCTCGCGCTGGAAACCGCGCGTGCGGAAATCCCACCAGGTGTACTGACCACCTTCCGGATGAAAGTGGCGGAAGGCGTCGATCAGACCAGGCTCCTGGATTTTCGCCAGCGCGCGGCGTTCGGGCTCCGAGCAAAGAATCTTGCCGCGCCACTCCTCGGGGTCGTACACGTCGCGATCATCGAAGGTCACGTTGAAGTCGCCGCACAACACGACCTTCTCGCCCATGTCGAAACGCTCGCGCACGAACTCGGCGACGCGCGCCATCCATTCGAGTTTGTAGGCGTATTTTTCGCTGCCGACCGACTCGCCGTTGACCACGTACAGGTTGAGCAGCAGGACGTCGCCGATCTGCGCGGCGATCGCACGCTTCTGTGCATTCTCGTCTTCGCCCGGCAGGCCGCGCACGACGTCTTCGATGTTCTGGCGCGCGAGGATCGCGACGCCGTTGTAGGTTTTTTGCCCGAAGGTCGCGACGCGATAACCCATTTCCTCGAACACTTCGCGCGGAAACTGCTCGTCGAGGCATTTGATCTCCTGCATGCACAGGACATCGGGTTTCTTCGTCTCGAGCCAGTCGACGATCCGCGGCAAGCGCGCGCGCACGGAGTTGACGTTCCAGGTGGCGATTTTCACTTGACCCTCGGCGGTTGTGCGTCGCGCAGCGACTTGAACCAACCGCGTACGAAGAACCAGCGCAGCATGCCTAGGCCGATCGCGAGCATGACCAGCAGCACGATCGGATAGGACCACTTCCAGTCGATCTCGGGCATGTGCGTGAAATTCATGCCGTAGAGTCCGACGATGAACGTCAACGGGATGAAGATCGTCGAGATGATGGTCAAGAGCTTCATCACTTCGTTCATCCGGTTCGACACGCTCGACAGCCAGACTTCGAGCAGCGACGAGCCCAGCTCGCGATAGTTTTCCAAGAGATCCATCACCTGCACGGTGTGGTCGTAACAGTCGTTCAAGTACAGCCGTGTCTCGGTCCGGATCAGGTTCGAATGGTCGCGCAGCAGGCTATTGAGCGCCTCGCGCTGTGGCCACGCCGCGCGCCGCAGGGTCAAAAGTTCGCGGCGCAATTCGTGAATGCGCGGGATCGAGGCATGCGTGGGCGCGAGCAGCACTTCGTCCTCCAAGGCCTCGAGCCGTTCGCCGAGGCTTTCGAGGACAGGGAAATAGCTGTCGACGGTCGCGTCGATCAGCGAATAGGTGAGACCGTCCGCACCCTGCGAGCGCAGCTTGCCGGTTCCCTTGCGCAGCCGTTCGCGCAACGGATCGAAACAATCGCCGTAGCGGATCTGAAAACTGACCACAAAGTCCTGGCCCAGGAACAAGGACAATTGATCGGTATCCAAGTGGCCGTCGTGCTCGGGCATGCGCATCACGATGAACAGCACATCGCCGTACGACTCAACTTTCGCGCGCTGGTGGCCGCTGAGGACATCCTCGAGGGCCAGCCGGTGCAGCGAAAAAATCTCGCCGATCTGCTCGACGATGTGAGCGTCGCCGAGGCCGGCGATATCGAGCCAGAGCGTGCGGCCGGAGTCCTTCAGGGCGCGCACATTGGCCAGTGAGAGCTCCGGAAATTCCTCCAGATGCTCGCTGTCGTAGGAAAAAGCCCGCAGCCGGGGCTTGGGAGCGTTCGGGTCGACGAGCAGCTCGCCGGGCGGACTTCCGGGCCGGCTGCGGCGTCGCAGGCCGGTTCCGGCGCGTTTGGCTCTTTTGTTGGAGATGGCGGCAACCCTCGCCGCTCGGTGCGGCGCGCGGATTGTAGAGAGGTTGCCAGGAGAAAAAATGGCCGGCGCGCAGGGTCAGCGCGCGCCGCGGCGTATCCTGTCCGCCTTGATCATCCAAATTCGAAGGAGTGCGCACCGTCCGTGACCGACCGATCCTCTTCCAACCGCCCCCGCCGTGGCGGCCACCGCCCGGCCGCATCCAGCTCCCACGGGAGTTCCCCTGCTCGCGGCTCCTCGCGCGGGCCCGCCGCCGAACCGCTGCACCCGACCGCCGAGCCGCCGGACATCCCGACTTTCCGCCACTGGGATCTCGGCCCCGAAGTCCAGGGCGCGATCGCCGGAATGAACATCGAAGTCCCGACGCCGATCCAATGCCTTGCGATCGGACCGGTGCTCGAAGGCCGCGACGTGATCGCGAAGGCCGAGACCGGCACGGGCAAGACGCTTGCCTTCGGCGCGCCGATCATCGCCAAGCTCGATCCCGCGCGCTCGACGGTGCTCGCGCTGGTGCTTTGCCCGACGCGCGAACTCGCGCAGCAAGTGGCCGCCACGCTCGAAGTGCTCGGCAACGCCAAGGGATTGAAGACCGCGCTGGTCGTCGGCGGCGAGCCGATGCAGGGCCAGGTCCAGGCGCTGCAGAAGGGCGCGCAGGTCGTGGTCGGAACGCCGGGCCGCGTGCTCGATCTTTATGGGCAACGATTCCTTTCGTTCCCGTGGACCGAGTTCGTCGTGCTCGACGAAGCCGACGAGATGCTGGAGATCGGCTTCATCGACGACGTGAAGAAGATCCTC
>JANMRV010000334.1:0-2657 GCA_031388685.1 Planctomycetota bacterium | reverse complement strand
GGCGCAGCTTTGCTGCGCCGGGGCAATGCATGCGCCGTGTAATAAACGCCGGTGAATTACCGGGCACGAATCTGTGACGCGATTGGGGCTGGGGATAAGCAGCATTCACTATGGTCCCTGACGCACTCTTGCCTCTGCTCGCCTCCCTTGTCCTTTTCCAACAGCCCGCGCCGCCGGCGCTGGAGCCCAACGGCGACTCGACTTCGCCGTCGATTTCCGACGACGGCAAATTCATCGTGTTCGAGAGCCGCGCGTCGAACTTCGTCGCGGGCGATCAGAAGGGCACCTGGGACATTTTCTTGTACGAACGCGCGAGCGGAGCGATCGCGCGCATCAGCGACAGCGAGCCGCTGGCAGCGCGCTCGCCGCAAATCTCCGGCGACGGACGCTGGATCGTGTTCCTTCAGGCGCAGCCGGCGGAAGCGACGCCTCTTGGCACATGGCAAGACACCGAGCATCCCTGGAGAGTCGGACGTTACGACCGCAAGCTGGGAGCGACCCACTGGATCGGGGACGCGCGACCGACGTTCGAGTTGGTGCAAGCTCCCGCCATGCCCTCGATCTCGCGCGACGGCGGGCGACTGGTCTTCCCGACCATGGTCGATGGTCTTCGCGTCATCCAACTCTACGACGCGGCCAGTCAGCAGCTCACGCTCCTGAATCCGGCGAACGTCTACATCGATGAGGCTGAAATCTCGCGCAGCGGGCGCTTCGTGGCCTTCTCATCGACGGCCACGACCCTGGCGACCCTTCCGCCGATGCCCGAGGGCTCCATCACGTTCAACTTCGATGACGAACGACACATCTACCGGCGCGATCTGGAAAACGGGCGCACGGAATACGCCAGTCACCTGGGAATCGAGGCGATCGGGTACGGAGATTTCTGTCGCCCCAAGGTGAGCGATGACGGGCGCTTCGTGGCGTATGACCACCACGATGAGCGCTGGATGGGCTCGCCGAACGTCGGTTTCATCAGCGATCTCCACGAAAGAAAGCCTGGCAGGCTCTTGCCGGTTCCGAAGGGCGATACGGGCTTACAAGGCATGCTCGATGTCAGCTGGCTGTCGAGCGACGGACAACGCGCGATCCTTTCGAGCGGCTGCAACGAGTTGCCTGTCGTGCGCAAAGCCTGCAGGTACGACCAAGTGGTCCTTCGAGATCTGAAGACGCAGAGTTGGTGCCTCGTGAGTCAGGCCGCCGACGGAGCTCCCGGAAATTCCGCCTCGTCAGCCGGCGTCGCGTCCGACGATGTTTCTGTGATTGCTTTCGCCAGTACTGCCACCAATCTCGTGGTGGGCGATTCGAACGGCATGAACGACATCTTCCTCTTCGAGCGCTCGAGCGGGAAGACCACGCGCATCGTGCCGCAATCACGCGTCGCGCCGGAGTCGGTCGACACCAAGGCGCTTCGATCGCAACCCGATGGCGACTCCGGGGGCGCCCAGATCTCCGAGGATGGCGAGTACGTCGTGTTCGCGAGTCGCGCTTCGAATTTCGATGCGCAGGACTTTGGCAGTTCGTGGGATGTGTTCCTGCTCACATGCGCCAGCAGGGCAGTGCGACGCCTGAGCGTCGCGCCCCACGCCATGGTCAGCTATCCCGTGATTTCGGGCGACGGTCATTGGATTGCCTACTGGCTCAGGTCAGACGCGTACGTCGCCCGCGCGTCCGACGCGAATTGGATTCTCCAGCTTGTCGATCGCGCGAGTGGCGTGACCAAGTCAGTCGAGGGGCTCAGGCCGTGGCGCTACGGCTACATCGAACCTGGGCCATCGATCTCGCGCGACGGTTCGAGATTGGCGTTTCTCGCCTGGGATCCGGCCTGGGATCCAGGTTCCATCCACATGAGCGTGAAACTCTACGATGTCAAAACAGACGCAAGGAGCCTCGTCGGTTGGGCCGATGGAGCGGTGTGGCCTTTCGCACTTTCAGGGGACGGGCAGAGCGTTGCGTTCGGTAGCCAGAGCATCCTTTCGACGCCCTGGCCCTCCGTTCGCGGACATGCCCTGGCGCCACTGCTGCGCGGCTACAATTTGTACGTGCGTGACCTCGAGCTGCAGGCGACTCGAGTTGCGAGCGGACTCCTGCCCGGCATCGGATTGTCGGGCGATTGCATCGGATGCATCGAACCCTTGTTGTCCCAGGACGGCAATCGAGTCGCCTTCAATTACAGCGATGAGGAGCGTTTCTCCACTCCGTCAAGTCAGCTGGGATTCGTGACAGACCTCGCGGCGGGCGATGCGGAAAATTTGCTGACGCTGGTCGAAGACCCACGCACTTTTCGGGGTTCGATGCGGATCACTTGGCTAGCCCCCGAAGGCGATGTCGTCCTTGTCTCGAGAAAGGATGAGGCCCTCCTCGACCCTGCTGCCGGGAGATTTCCCCAAGTCTTCGCTCACACACTGGGCAGCGCGGAATGGATCCCGATCAGCCGCTCCGCTACCGGTGCCTTCGCCAACCGCCCCGCGGAAAACGCCCGCGCCTCGCGCGACCTTTCGCGCATCGTCTTCGACAGCGAAGCCGACAACCTCGTGCCCGGCGACACGAACAACGCTCGCGACCTCTTCATCGTCGATCGTTCGACATCGAAGATCACGCGCGTAGGTCCCCGGTAATCCACCGCCGATTCTTACACGGCGCAGGCCCGGCCCCGGCGC
>JANMRV010000326.1:0-2327 GCA_031388685.1 Planctomycetota bacterium | reverse complement strand
GCGACGACCTGATAGCCACGCCGGCCAGCTTCCAGGCTGAGATTGCCGAGGCCACAGCCCAGGTCGAGCACGCGGCCAATCAGAAACTCAAGCGCCAGAGTCTCGAAGGAGTTCAGCGAATACTCGTTCTCCCGCACCTGGCGCTCGAACTGCGACTCGAAGAACTCGATCGATCGATTTTCCATGGCGGAGCGAGCCTGCTTCGGCCCGATGGGGCAGGATCGTCAGGATTAGACACGATCGCATCCCGTTCGCATCGAAGCGCCCCGCTAGAACCCAACGCCACGATTCTGGAGCAAGCCACGGATCGCCGCTCGATCCGCGTCCCGGTCCCCAGGAACGATGCGCCTTCCCTTCGAGGCAAGGATCGTCGCCCGCACTCGCACCAGTTGGTAGCCGTGCCTGCGAGCCTGGCGACCCTTCCGCCGATCGTACCGTTTGCGCTGCTCGCCTCGGTGCACGCCCGAGACGGTCATCTCGCCGGGCTTGTCGAAGTGCGTGACCGCCTCGTCGTGCTGCCGCTCGTCTACCTCGACGATCAACTTGCGCGACTCCCAGACCGCGTCGAAGGGCAGCGCGATGCCACGGCCTCCGGGACTACGCGCGTCGCCTCGGCACCAGTCGAATCGCTTCTCCTTCTCCGCTGGCCCGAGAATCTCGACCAGAAGCTCGGTCACGTAGCGTTGGATTTGGCGGGGCATGGCGCGGAAATCGTACCTGGGGCAAGGGGCTGCGGGGGCGGCGCTGCCTGAGGGCGGTCCGCCCGCGACTCCGCGCAGGCAGTATTGACTATGAGTCCGCCGCACTCCGAGATGTGGGCAACATGAACGACTACGTCACTCCCAATCCTCCGATTCCGGTATCGAAGTCCGAGAATTCATCCGCTCCGCCTTCGCGCGAGCGCCTCAAGGTTGGCGAAGCCCCTCTACTTGTTGGCGTCGCAGTGATTGGAGCCCTACTGGCATCATTCGGCGGCTACGTACAAGCGGTCCTATCCGAGGGCCGTGAGCAGCGACGGATCGGAAGTCAGTTTCGCCGTGAAACGCTCGTCAATCTCGCGCGTTCGTATGCCACTTCAGGGCTCAACAGTCTCGCAGCGATTGCAGAAATGCGCGGAGTGCTTTCCCAACTCGAATCTACTGCGGACTCATGGAAATCGATGTCGTGGCAGGACGCATCCAAGGTGGTCGATATGATGAAGCCGGGACTGGAGTCAATGCGTGCGAAGCTAGATTTCGCCAGGGCTGCCGAGGCCGAAGTTCAGACTCAGGAACTTGTCGCGGCTACCTGCTTCGGTCCTCGTGTACGAGAAGTGCTTCGGGAACTTGACGAAGATCGAGATCCCGTCGTCAAGGAGCTGTCCAAATTGTTCACGACGGAGACCATCGTCCGGCTCGCCGTGACTGCGAACCAGGATCCCCAGGCCGCGCTCGCACAATACCGATCACTCATCGCTGCGGACGAGACCATGCAGAAATCGACTCAGGCGCGTGCACGAGCCATGCTGGGCGTCATGAGCGCTGAGATAAGTGGGCCATCACGGTAAGTGAGGAAGTACAGGTCGGCCTCTTCCTCCGGGTAGGAGACAAAGACAAGTGAGCCTCCCCCGTTTCAGTGCACACCAGGTTTCAGTGGGTTGAAGCAGCCGAAGCCCCCAATCCTCCTCGCGTGCGGTGTTTCCACCGTCCGGTTGGCCCCCTGAGCTCGCGTCTGGTCTACTTGTCCCCCACTCGCGGCGTCGCCCTTCCCCCGACCTGACTTGCCCAGGCCGCCGCCAGGCCGAACTTCCCTCGACCTGGATCCAGCCCGACCTCGCCCCCCGATGTCGAATCCCTTCTTCGACCACCCCATCCTCAACTCCCCGTACGAGCGTCCTGCTCGGCACTGGGAGCTTGACGCTCACGGGCAGCCGACGCAGAAGACGATCGAATCGCGCCGGCGCGCCGAGTTCATCACGCCGATCCCGAAGCCGAAGAAGACCAAGGGCAAGCGCGGCGTCCAGGCGGAGATGGTCTACGACGAGGGCAAGGGCCTCTCGACGGCCAAGCAGCAGTACGACACAACCTCGATGATCAACGAGGTCCGAGGCGAGGTCGAAGCTTGGCGCGCGCTCACCAACCAATCGCTCTGGCACGTCACCCCGGAAACCGCCCGCCTGCTCCAGCACTGGCGACACCACAAATTCAGGGGCTTCAGGAATTCGTGTGGGTATCCCGACGAATTCGCAGGATCGTCCGACGGCCGAGCGTAGCGCCCGAGGGGCGCGCGGAGCTCGGTCGACGGCATGTGTAACCTGTCGTGAATGAACGACGATACCGAACTGTTTG
>JANMRV010000468.1:0-1484 GCA_031388685.1 Planctomycetota bacterium | reverse complement strand
TCGCGGGCCATGCGAACGCCGCGACCGTCCAGGCAAAACGGTCCGGCCCACCGGGCTGTGGCGCGGCGTTCGTTCGGCCGAGCAAACGCTCGACGCGCGCGTCGAATCGATCCAACGCGCTGCGCGGCATGGCCTGCGCCGCGAGGATCCACGTGGCCAGCGCAAGCAAGGCAAGCACCGACGAGACTACGATCTCCGCCACGTAGGCCTCGGGCGGCCGCGCAATCTTGGCGCGCGAGACGAAGAGCACCGATGCGAGCGCAAGAAATTGCCAGGGCTTGAGCTGACGCGCAAGCCAGGTCCCCCACTCGCTCGACCGACGACGTGGTCCGGCGAACAGCGCGAAAAGAACGATCAACGACTGCAAGGCGAGAACCGTCACGCAACCCCACCACGTCGCCCCCGGCGCTTCGGGCATGCGGATGTGCTGGTAGGTCACGAACGGCCCGGCCTTCGTGATTCCAAGTTGCGCGGCTTGACCCAGAACGGCGAGCGCACACCAACCCAGGAACGCGGCGCGATTGCCGTCGACCGCTTTCTTTTCTGTTCCCGCCACCATCAGAGGCGCCATCATCGACGGCGGAACGCTCGCTCTGCAATGGATTCTCCGCTGCGAACGGACACATGGGCTGAATCGGCTTCGCTGCCGATAGAGTAACGCCCCCCGCCATGGCCTTCCTCGCCTCCGTTCCGCTGCGCCTTTTCCTGATCTGCTGGGTCGTCTTCAGCCTTTTCTTCGCCACGAACATCGTGCGCGAGCACTACCCGGCGTTCACGCTGATCGAGCACGGGAACTTTCGCTGCGACGAGTATCAGGACTGGCACGCCGACATCTTCAAGCACACCGACGGGCATTCCTACGTCGGCAACAACGTCCTGGGCTCGGTGATCGCGGCCGTTCCTCTGCTCGTCTTCGATCCGATCCTCGATCGCATCGAGGCCTATTCGCAGCGCAAGCTGGCCGAGTCCTCCACGCCGATCGACACGACCTACGCGACGAAATACCCCAATCGCGCGAATCTCTACAAGGCCGCGCGCCTCGCTGGCAAGGACTTGCGCCTGGGCGCCTCGGCGGTCGTCACGAGTGTGTTCCTGATGGCGCCGCTGTCGGCATTTTTCGCCGTGCTCGTCTACGGGTTCATCCTGCGGCGCGGCGTCGATCGTTCGCGAGCGGCGTGGCTCGCGCTGCTCTTCGCCTTCGGCACGCCGATCTGGTACCGGAGCGCGCACCTCAACCACAACATGTTCCTGATGGAGGCGCTGTTCGGCGCTTTCCTGATCCTGTTCGCACAGCCGGGTCAGAGCTACGCGCCGAGCACGCGCCGCCGGGCCTGGGCCGGATTTCTGCTGGGCTGCGCAGTGGCTCTCGACTACGCCGGCGGCTTGCCCGCGGTGATCTTTGGCCTGTATTTCTTGTGGAATCGGCGCGCGGTCGCGGGCTGGGCCGTGGCGTTGCGCGAGTCCGTGCCGGCCTTGCTCGCAGC
>JANMRV010000278.1:0-2644 GCA_031388685.1 Planctomycetota bacterium | reverse complement strand
CCGGCGCCCTCCTCGAACAGCCAGTGCACGAAACAGCTCTTGTAGGCGCGGAAGAACTCGAGGTAGTCGGGCAAGAACTCCGTCGCCGGAACGGCCTTGACCGTCGCCGGCTGGCCGAAAAACGGCGCGCGCACAAAGAGTTTTTTCACATTGTCCGTCGCGCTGAGTTCAAACGTCGAAGTCTTCTCGTTGCCGCGTGTCGCGTCCTTGCTCGCCACGCGTTGAGAATCGCGCAGCGGCTTGACGAACCAGTCGGCGCCCACGGTCGCGCGCCAAGGCGAGTCGGCGGACATTCCGGGCAGGCGTCCCCCATTCTTGTTGCCGCCGGGAATGAACATCGACCAGCCGTCGACGGAGTTTCCGCGGCCCGATCCGCCCGAGCGCGAATTGTTGTGGCCGTAGATTTCGATCGCCACGTTCTGGCACAGACCCGATTCGAAGGCCGCATCGAGCGTGTAGCCGAAGTAGGTCGTGCACAACGAATGGGCCGAGCGCGTGGCGACGTGTTCGACCACGCCGGTGGGTGCCTTGAGGTTCATGGTCACACCCTCCCAGGGCGCGGCCGAGTTGGGCTTTCCCGGAGGATCCTCGAGCGAGAGCATTTGAACCTGGTTCCAAAAGCACTCGCTCCAGCGCGCCGCGCCGTTGTCCCAAAAACTGGCGCGCAGGTTGGGATCGGCCCAGCCGAAGAAGGCGACCAGCTCGAGGAATTCCTTGCGTGTCGGCGCGATCAGGATCTGCGGGCGGACGTCCGACCTTGGGGTATAGCCCAGCGCGGAACCATCTTGGAATGCGGTCACGATGCGCGCGGCGGCGGACATTTCTTTTTCGCCGGCCGAGAAGAACGCGAACAGGGTGATCGCAGGGTCAGCGAGCTTCGAGGTCTGGGCACGCGCACTTGCGATCCACTTCTTGAGCAGCCCCAGATCCGCTCGCGCGGCGTCGGCGGAGGCGCCTGTCCCGAACCATTCCAGCCACTGAGCCTGCACGTCGATGACGCAGCCGACGATGTCGCGAAGCTCTTCCTGGCGCGCCTTCGCCTCCAGCCCAAGTCGCGGATAGAAGAGGTCAAAGGTGCCGACCTTGTCGCACAACCACTCGCGCTCCAGGAAGGCGTGGGTGTCGAAGCCCGCGGCGTCCGAGAGCTCGATGTGGTGCGACTTCTTGAAGCTCTCGGCGAATTCCGTGAACGGTACGGGCAATTCGGTGACGGGTGTCTGGCACCAGCCGGTGGCCGACAGCAGGACTGAAACAAGAGCGGCGCGCAGGATCGACAAGCAGAACTCCTTCAGCGGACGTCGGGGGCAGGGGAAACCGGTGTCTCTAGCGAGCTTCCGACCTGTGGAACCACTTGCTGTTCCCGCCAGTGCGCGGATTCCCTGCAAACTCTGTGTTAGGCCCAAATGAACTCGATCGGAATGTCCACATTTTCGGCGAGCGAGCGATGCACCGGGCAGGTCTTGGCGGCGCGCTCGAGCGCCTCGCGGGCCTTGGGTTCGAGTTTTGCCGGCAGCTCGAGTGTGACCCGCAGGCGTCCAATCCGGCGCACGGGGTCGGCGACCATTTCCTTGACCACGGTCGCGCGCGAACCCTCGATGGCCCAGGCGTGGCGCGCCGCGACGATGCCCATGGTGGTCAGCATGCAGCTCCCCAGGGCGGTCGCGACCAGGTCGGTGGGCGAAAAGGACTCGCCCTTGCCCATGTTGTCGACCGGCGCGTCGGTCGTCAGCTTCGTCTTCGAAGGCGTGTGCGCCGCCTGGCAGCGCAGGCCGCCCTGATATTCCATCGTGATCGTGACCATGGTGTCGCTCGGTGCTCCTGCGTTCGAACTGGGGAGGCGTGGCCCGGTAGACTAGCGCGATGATCCGATTGGACAACAAAGTTGCGTTGGTCACGGGAGCTTCGGCTGGAATCGGCGCCGCCACGGCGCGCGCCCTGGCCGGCGCGGGAGCGCGAGTGCTGCTGGTCGCGCGGCGCAAGGAACGCCTCGAAGCTCTTTCCAAGGAATTGCCCGGCTCGCGCTGCCTGGTCTTCGATGTGCGCGACGCCGCCGCCGTCGCGCGCGGCCTGGAGAACGAGCACATCGACATCGCTGTCGTCAACGCAGGTCTGGGCCTGGGCATGGGACCACTGGACGAAGGCTCGCCCGAGGACTGGTCGACGATGATCGACACGAACATCAAGGGCCTGCTGCACACGCTGCGCGCCGTGACGCCGGGCATGCGCAAGCGCGGCGCGGGCGACGTCGTGCTGCTCGGAAGTGTGGCGGGCCGTCAGCTCTATCCCAATGGAAACGTGTACTGCGCGACGAAGTTCGCCGTGCGCGGGATCTACGAGTCGTTGCGCCTGGACTTCGCCGGATCGGGCATGCGCTTCTGCACGGTCGATCCGGGCATGGTGCAGACCGATTTTTCCCGCGTGCGTTTCCACGGCAACGAGGAGCGCGCGAAAAATGTCTACGCCGGCGTGACGCCGCTGACGCCCGAGGACATCGCCGACGCGATCCTCTACGCCGTCACGCGCCCCGCCCACGTCAACATCGGCGAAATGGTGATCTGGGCCAGCGCCCAAGCGAGCACGACCGTCGTGACCCGTGCCCGGTAATTCACCGGCGTTTATTACGCGCCCGGTACCGCGCCTCCGG
>JANMRV010000255.1:0-1130 GCA_031388685.1 Planctomycetota bacterium | reverse complement strand
ACGCTCGTGAACGAACAGCGGCAAAGTCGGCACGTCGAACGACAGCCGTTCCGCTTTGCCCGCCCAATTCAAGAACGGCCGGCCGAGCGCCTTCAGGCGCGCAACCGCATCCGTCAGCCCTGCGACCGTCTCGTGGACGATCCCGCCCTGGGACTTGAACTCGCGGGGCTTGTCGAACTTGTGAGGCTCGGGAAGCGCAGCCGCATCCTCGATCGCCTTCAGTAGCCACTCGCCCAGTTCTCTCGTCGCGTTCTGCCCATCCCAAGCCAGCTCCGGAGCTAGCGACGAGTCGTAGCGGTACTTCGCCGGTGGCTTGCGCTTCTTGAATTGGGCCTGGGTGCCGACATCCGGTCGGAGCAGACTCTCCGACTCAGGGTGCGTGTAGGCCTTGGCCTCCGCATCCGGCGAGACGGCTTTCTTCGATTTGCGCGGCTGGGATCGGGCCAAGAAAACTCCTCGTGGGGCTGACGCGGACGGGATGCCCGCGAGTGCGAAACCGAGTATTCATGGAGCGCGCCAGGATCACAAGCGCGCACCGGATTTGCGTCGTCGACAGTTCAGCGCGCAACCGCCTGCTCGCTGCCGTAGCCGGTGCGCGGCTTCGATTTCAGCAGCATGCCCTGGATCTGGTTGTCGTCGCGCCACACGTCGCCCGCGAGGATTGAAGTGAACTCGCGCACCAGCCGATCATCGGCACCCGAGGCGAAGAAAACGTTGCGCACCCATTCGGGGCGGTAGAAACGTTCGATCAGACGGTCGAAGGTGGTGTAGGCCTTCTCGCAGCGCTGCCAGTACTGATCCAGTTCGAGCGCGCGGCCGCCGAGCAGTGCGCTGGAAACTTCGCGGGCGAGCAATTGCGCCGAAAGCACGGCGATCGTCACACCCGACGAGAAGATCGGATCGAGGAACGCGCGCGCATCGCCGACCGAGGCCGCGCGCGCCGTCGAAGGCTGCAGGTTGTAGTAACTGTAGTTCGCGATGCGCCGGAAGGGCGCAATGCGCTCGGCGCCGGCGAAGAACTTCGTCAAGTACTCCGAGCCTTCGATGCACTGCGTGAGCGTGCCTTCCGCCGTCGTGCCCGCTTGCGGCTTCTGTTCGACCAGGCCGACGGAAACCCGCGCTCCTGTAAG
>JANMRV010000235.1:0-8849 GCA_031388685.1 Planctomycetota bacterium | reverse complement strand
GGCCCGCAACCGTGAGCCGCGCGCAGCGTGGCAAGTCGGATCGCCCAATCGCCTCGGTCAGTCACCTTCGGAAGCAGGGTTTGCATGGCATCGAAATCGGCCGGCGCACGGATGTGCGGAGGGCTCTTGCTCTTCGCCGCGTTGCTGTTCTGTGCCTGCAGCGAGCGCCCGGCGCCTGCGACCGCCGTCGGCGGCCGTGAGGTGAGCTTGGCGGACGGCCGCGCTTTCACGGTCCATTCGCCCGGACTGCGCGTGTTCCCGGCCAGTGCCAGCGTCGTCGATTTCCTCGTCGCCCTTGCTCCGCCGGAGCGCGTCGTGGCGCTGCCTGAACAAGCGCTCGACTACGCGTCAGTTCCCGCGGACGTCGCCGCCTGGAGATCAATCCCGCGCTTTTCGGCCTACGTCGCCGAAGCCGTCATCGCGCGCTCGCCCGACCTCGTGATCGCGGAGCCCTGGCAGGACGTGAACACCTCCGAGCGCCTGCGCAGCGCCGGCATCGAAGTCGTCGTTCTGCCCGAAGTACGCACGTGGAAGGACGCGCGCGCCACGCTGCTCGGCGTCGGTCGGATGCTCGCGCTCGACGAGCGGGCGCAGAATCTCGCGCGCGAACTCGACCTGCGCGTGGAGAAACTTGCGGCGCTACCCGGCCCGCGGCGCGGCCTGCGCGTCATGAGCTATTCCAATTTCGGTTCCGGCGGATCGAGCGCGGGCGCGAACACGACGGTCCACGAGCAGATCTTGCTCGCGGGAATGCTCAACGCCATGGCCGCGCGCGATGGGCACGCGCAGGTCAGTTTCGAGGATCTGATCGCGCTCGATCCCGATCTGATCCTGGTCTCGAAGCCGCTGCACGGCGGCGAAGGCACTCAGGGCGACCGCGGCGGAGCTTCGCAGCGCCTGCTCGAGAATGAGCCCAGCCTGCGCGGCCTTCGCGCGATCAAGAATCATCGCATCGTGGCCCTGCCGCCCAATCTTTTCGCCACGGGTTCGCAGTCCATCGTGGCTGCCGCGGAAGCGCTGGCCCGCGCGGTCGATGAACTGTTGGCGAGCGAAAATCCGGCTTCGGACGTGCGCCGATGAGCACCCACGCTCGCGAGCGCGGGATGGGCCTGTGGTTCGCAATTCTGTTCGTGATCCTGCTGGCCGTCGTGCTGGGATCGATTTCGATCGGCAGCACAGGGACGATTTCGTCCGCGCAGGTCTGCAAGGGACTCGCGCACGCCTGCGGTTGGGGTACGGGCCTCGCGGATCCGCGCACGGAGATCATCGTCGAGCTGCGCGCCTGGCGCGCGTTGACCGCTGCCGGCATCGGCGCGGCCCTGGCGCTCTCGGGTGGCTTGATCCAGGGCCTGTTTCGCAACGGACTGGCCTCGCCGTCCTTGCATGGAGTGAGCGGTGGCGCGGCGTTGGGCGCGGCGCTCGCGATCGCCGTGATCGGCGGATACGGGATTCTCGATCGCGGTTTTTCGCCCAGCGCGCTGTTCGTGCCGCTGTGTTCCTTCATCGGCGCGCTGGCCACGGTGTCGTTGGTGGCCTTCCTCGCGACGAGCGGCGGCCGCACTTCTGTGCCCACGCTTTTGCTCGTCGGCATCGCAGTGAACATGTGCGTCGCCGGCGCCTTTGCGGCGATCCAGTCGCTGACATTGAAGGATTACGAAGTCAGCCGCGCGATCATGGCCTGGACCTTTGGCACGCTCGAGGATCGCTCCTCCCACCACGCCGCGATCGTGTGGGCCGCCGTCGCGATCGGCGCGGCCACGATTCCGTTCGTCGCCACCGAATTGGACCTTTTCCGCGGCGGCGAGAGCGACGCCGCGGCGCTCGGCGTGCGCACGTCGCGGGTCAAGATCGTGACTCTGGTCATCGCCGCGCTGACCGCGTCCGCGGCCGTCGCGGTCGCCGGTCAAATCGCTTTCGTCGGTCTCGCCGTGCCGCACCTGGTGCGCTTGATCGTCGGCACTAGCCATCGCCGCCTGCTGCCGATGTGCGTCGTCGCCGGCGCGCTGTTCCTCTTGGGCGCGGACTTGGCTCAACGCGCGCTGTTCGGCTTTGCGCTGCAGCCCGGTGTGCTCATGTCGCTCTTCGGCGGACCGTTGTTCGTGATCCTGCTCGTGCGTCATCGTCGCGAGGTGAGTGCATGGTGAAGTTGCTCGAAGCCCGCGCGCTCGCCCACACTTACCGCGACGGACCGCGCGCGGTCGACGGCATCGACTTCTCGCTCGCTCAACACGAACTCGTGGTCGTCATCGGACCCAACGGTTCGGGCAAGAGCACGCTGCTCAAGTTGTTGGCGGGCTTGATCCAGGTCTCGACCGGTTCCGTCCACCTGCAAGCTCGGCCGCTCGAGCAGTGGTCGGATCGCGAGCGCGCGCGTCAGATCGCCGTCGTGCCGCAGTTTCTGCCCGCGCTGCCCGATCTATTGGTTTCGGACTTCGTGCTCGGCGGAAGATATGCGCACCTCAAGCGTTGGCATCAGGCGTCAGCCCACGATCACGCCGTCGTGCGCGATGCCTTGGCGCGCTGCGATGCGAGCGACGTGGCCTGTCGTTCGATGCACGAGATCTCCGGCGGTCAGCGCCAGCGCGTGCTCTTCGCGCGCGCCCTGGCGCAGGAGGCCGACATCCTGCTGGTCGACGAGCCGACCAATTCATTGGACCCCGAGCACCAGGTGCGCGTGTTCGCCTTGATCGCCGAACTCGTGCGCGCCGGCCGCGCGGCTTTCGTGGTCACCCACGACCTCAATTTGGCCAGCCAGTTCGCCACGCGGATTTGCCTCCTGTCGGCCGGCCGTGTGGTCGCCGACGGTCCGGTGGCGAGCGTCCTGCGCCGCGAAGTCCTCGAACCGGTCTACGGCGAGCATCTTTACTACGGCCGCTTCGACGACGGCCGCGGTGGGGGATCGCCGTTCGTGCTGCCCTGGCTGCAGCGCTAGAGCTCGCCCGTACTGCCGTCCCAGGCACCCGTTGGGCGCGACGGCCTTTGATCTCGAGGGCTTGTTGCGCGATGCTTTCGACATGTCAGCCGAAGCTTCGCCTGTCACGCTCGCGCACCACCGCTACATCCGCGAGCACGTTCCGCCGGAAGACCCGTATCTGACGCGGCTGCGCGAGGCCGCGATCGCGGCGAACATTCCGCCGATCTGGATCGCGCACGAAGAGGCGCATTTCCTCGCCGTGCTGCTGCGTCTGATCGGCGCGCGACGCGTGATCGAAGTCGGAACGCTGGCGGGTTATTCGGCGATCGCGATGGCGCGCGCGCTGCCGCCCGACGGACATCTGGACACGATCGAGATCTCCGTGGAGCACGCCGACTTCGCCAAGCAGTGGATCGGGAAGAGCAACGTCGCCGCGCGCATCAAACTCCACCGCGGCGCGGGCATGGATGTCCTGCCGCTGTTCGCGAACAACTGCGTCGACGCGATGTTCCTCGACGCCGACAAGGGCAGCTACGGGAAGTATCTGGAGCAGGCGCTGCGCATCGTCAGGCCCGACGGCTTGATCCTCGCCGACAACGCGCTGGCTTTCGGGCAATTGCTCGACGCCGTGCCCACGGATCGCGAAGTTCCCGCTGTGCGCGAGTTCAACGATGCGGTCGTCAAGAACCGCGGAGTCGAAGGTGTGATCGTGCCGCTGGGCGATGGGGTCTGGGTGCTCAGAAAGCGCTGAGTTCCGCTACGGCCGCATTCCGCGATCTGCTGCCATTTCTTTCGGAAACAACCGCAGAGGCGCAGAGAGCGGAGGACACCCAGGCCGGAGTAGGGACTTTTTCGGCGGCTTGTTAGACTTTCGCCGATGAGAGGGACTGCGCAGAAAACTGGCGACGGAGCTGAACCCAGCTTCGACGAAAACCTTGCCGCACTCGAAGCCATTGTGGCCTTGCTCGATCAGCAGACGCTGGGTCTAGAGCCCGCGCTGGAGAAGTACCGCGAAGGCGTCGCGCTGGTGAAGAAATGTCAGGGCATCCTGACCTCGTTCCAGAAGCAGGTCGAAGAGTTGTCCGCCGAAGACGGAACCACGCGGCCCTATCCGAACGATCCTGATGTCCGCGCCGGCGCGAAGTAGCGCGCGGACTCGGCCCCTCGTGGATTCACGCCCGGCGCAAACTTCCGCCCTCGCCGACTGGCTCGAGTCCTCGCGTCTTTGGGCCGAACTCGTGCTCGAGCGCCATGTTCTCGCGCTGGCTGCGGCAGCGCCGCAATCCAAGTTGCGCGAGGTGATGGCGTACGCGTTGCTCGGTGGCGGCAAGCGCATGCGCCCGGCACTCGTGCGCCTGGTCTGCCGCGAACTCGGTGGCGCGGACCTGGACGCCGAGCGGCCGGCGGCGGCGGTCGAGGCGATCCACGCCTACAGTCTTGCCCACGACGACTTGCCGTGCATGGACGACGACGATCTGCGCCGCGGCCGGCCGAGTTGCCACCGCGTGTACGGCGAAGCGCTCGCGCTCTTGGCGGGCGACGCGCTGCAGACCGCGGCCTTCGAATGCCTGGCGATGGACCCCGAAGCTCGCGCTGTCGATTGGATCCGCGTGCTGTCCGCCGCGGCGGGCGCGCGCGGCATGGTCGGTGGTCAGGTGCTCGACATGACGCTGTCCGGCGCGGAACTGAGCCTGGACTCCGTGCGCGAGATGCAGCGCGGCAAGACCGGCGCGTTGATCGCCGCCGCCGCGGAGCTGGGCGCGATCGCCGCGCGCGCCGATGTCCCGCGCCGCGAACGCGCGCGCGCTTTCGGCGCGGCGCTCGGTTCGCTCTTCCAGGTGGTCGATGACATCCTCGATGTCGTCGGAGATGCCGCGGAACTCGGCAAGACGCCGGGCAAGGACGCGCGTCACGCGAAACCGACGATCGTCGCCGTGCTCGGACTCGATGGCGCGTGGGCGGAAGCTTCTCGTTGCGCCGAAGAATCGCGGCGCGCCGCCGCACGCCTGGGTCTGGCCGAGTCGAGCCTCGGCTTCGAGCTGATCGATTGGCTCTTGCTGCGCCGGCGCTAGCAGCGGAACGCCGGAACTGTCGTGGGGCAGGGCCGCACGGCTACAATGCGAGCCCCGTCCTCCACAGGAGAAACCCATGCGCTCGCTATTGTTGCTGCTGCTCGCGTTCCTTTTCTTTCCCGTGCAGTCGTTCGCGCAGGACGCCGGCGCCTATCAGAAGTCGTTCGACGCAGGCATCGCCGCGCTCACGGCCGGCCGTCTCGACGAAGGCATTGCGGCCTTCAAGAAGTGCCTCGAGCTCGAGCCCGAGGATCCGATCAGCACCTACAACGTGGCCTGCGGCTACGCCAAGAAGGGCGAGAAGGACACGGTCTTCGAGTGGCTCGACAAGGCTGCCGTCTATGGCTTCGGAAACATCTACGACCCCAGCGGTGCCTCGAACATCACCTATTGTCAGACCGACACGGACCTCGCGCCGATGCGCGACGATCCGCGCTGGGCGAAGTTCATCGAGAAGCTGACCGCTCTGCACAAGCCGTTCGAAGAATTCATGGCAACGCCCGCGGTCTACATTCCCAAGGCCTTGGAGGGCGCGGCGGAGCTGCCCTTGCTCGTCGTGCTGCACGACATCGGCAAGTCCAAGACCAGTGTGATCGAAGGCCGTTGGAAAAACATCGCCGACGAACTGGGCTGCGCACTGCTCGCTCCCTCGGGGAGGATTCCGCAGAAGCCCGCGGACCTCGGCGCGGGCATGAGCTGGTTCAGTTCGCCGCTCACCTATCCCAAGACGTACAAGAGCGACGAGCGTCCGGTGCTCGATGCACTCCTGAATTTCCAGAAGACCCACAAGCTCGTCGCCGAGCGCGTGTTCATCGCGGGTGACGGCATGGGAGCCACGGTTGCGTTCAACATCGCGACGGCCAAGTCGAGCCCGTACCGGGGCGTGCTGCTGGTCGACGGCAGCGTCATCGGTCAGCTCGCCGGTTCGCGGGTCGCAGGCGCCGCGAAGGCCGGACTGCGGGTCCATGCGATCTTCGACAAGGCGAGGCTGGCCAAGGTCCTGGCCGGCCGGGAAGCGCAGCCCGTGGTCGATGCTCTGGCGAGGAATCTGACCGCTTGGAAGCTGATCAACAAGGTCGAGAGCTTCGAGCCCAAGGAGGGCCAGACCGATCCGACCGAGGCCATGGCCCTGGCCGCGCTGCGCTCGTTCGAGGTCCCGCTGCCGGCGCCCGTGGAGGCTGGTGGGGGGAAGTGAGCCCAGAGCGTGATTTGAGCATCCCAGCGCCGCCGGTCGACAGGGCCGTGCTTCCCTTGCCAAGGCGGCATAGGATTCGATCCAGGTTTGGCCGTCGAGGCCGCGCCTGTGGCGCCTTCACTCGACTCAGCCTCCACTTGGTATGAACGACGCATCGAATCCCAAACCTGGTATGCAGGCCGGCCGCCTGCTCGAGTCGGTCCAGACTCCCATGGACCTGCGGCGGCTCGCGCTCGCCGAATTGCCCCAGTTGTGCGCTGAGATGCGCAGCTTCCTGATGGAGACTGTGCCGATCACCGGCGGTCACCTGGGATCCAACCTGGGTGTGATCGAATTGACCGTCGCGCTGCACACGGTTTTTGATCTGCGCCGCGACCGCTGCGTGTGGGACGTCAGTCATCAAGCCTATCCGCACAAGATGCTGACCGGGCGCCGCGCGCGCTTCGGCACGCTGCGCCAGACCGACGGTCTGTGCGGCTTCACGCATCCTGATGAATCCGAGTACGACCTCTTCCACACCGGGCACGCCGGCACGAGCATCTCACTCGCGCTGGGCATGGCCCATGGGCTCGGCTCGGAGCGCGACTCGCCGCACGCGATCGCGGTGATCGGAGACGCGAGCCTCGGAGCCGGTGTCGCCTTCGAAGCGCTCAACAACGCAGGTGCTTCCAAGAAGCGCCTGCTCGTGATCCTGAACGACAACGAGTGGTCGATCTCGAAGTCGGTCGGTTCGCTGGCGAAATATCTTTCGCGCATTCGATCCGCGCGCGTGATCCAGCGCGCGGGCCAGGAGATCCACGGCCTGCTCAGCGCGATCCCGGTGATCGGCCAGCGCGTCGATCGCGCGCTCGACGATCTTGGCGAAGTCATGCGCCACGCCGTGGTGCCCGGTCACGTCTTCGAAGAACTCGGCGTGACCTACGTCGGGCCGGTCAACGGCCACAACGTGATCGACCTGATCGAGCAGCTCGAGCGCGTCAAGGACCTCGAAGGCTGCGTGCTCTTGCACCTTTTGACCGAGAAGGGCAAAGGCCATCCCAGTGCCCCGACCCATCCCGAGCGCGTGCACGGCGTCAAGCCAGGCTCAGCGCCACGCACAGCCGGAGCGGAGTCGGCCAAGCTGCCGGCGCGCGACGCCAGCGTCGTGAAAAAGCCGCAGGGCCCGGCGTTCACCAGCGCTTTCGCCGACCATTTGTTGCGGCTGGCCGAGAGCGACGTGCGAGTCAACGTGATCACCGCCGGCATGCCGTCGGGAACGGGACTCGAGACGTTCGCGGAGCGCTTGCCCGCGCGCTTCCACGACACCGGCATCACAGAACAGCACGCTGTCGCTTTTGCCGCGGGCATGGCCAAGAGCGGTCTGCGGCCGGTGGCTGCGATCTACTCGACTTTCCTGCAGCGCGCCTACGATCAGGTGTTCCAGGAAGTCGCGCTGCAGAATCTGCCGGTGCTGTTCTGCATGGACCGCGCCGGTCTCGTCGGCCAGGACGGACCGACGCACAACGGCGTGTTCGACATCGCCTATCTGCGCACGCTGCCCAACTTCGTGCTCGCATCGCCGCGCGACGCGACCGACATGCGCCGCATGCTCGAGATGGGATTGCGGCTCGCCGGGCCCTGCGCGCTGCGCTATCCGCGCGCGAACACGACCGGCAACGAGAGAATTCACGCCAGCGAACGGCGCGAAATGCAACCGGGCCGCGCCGAAGTCCTGAACGAGGGCGACGGAAGCGGCGTGGTCGTCTGGGCGCTCGGCGCGCTGGTCGACTGTGCGCTCGAGGCCGCCGAGCGGCTCGCCGCGGGCGGGATTCACATCGGTGTCGTCGATGCGCGTTTCGCCAAGCCGCTCGACAACGAGTTGCTCGCGCGCCACGCCACACAGCGCCGCGCGCTGATCACTGTCGAAGAGCACCAACGCGCCGGCGGGTTCGGCTCAGCCGTGCTCGAAAGCGTCAATCGCCTGCCCAACGTGCGCGCGTCGCTGCGTGTGCTCGCGTTGCCCGACCGCTTCTGCGAGCACAAGACCACGCGCGAAGAGCAACTCGAAGAGGGCGGCATCGACGCCGCGGCCATCGAGCGCGCCGTGCGCAGTGCGCTGAACGTTCAGCAGCCCGCCTGAGGAATCACCCCGTTGCCGCGCCACCATCCATCGCTGGAGCACTTGCGCGCGCCGATTCGCGGGGCCGTCAAGCGCGTGCTGGTCTTTGCCGACCTCGACAAGCAGGGTGTGCGCGAGTTCCGCAAGCAGTTCACCGATTGGCTGAGTGCACGGGTCGAACGCGTCGAACTTGAAGGCGATCTGCGCGCGTTCCTGCGCCGCCGGGAAACCGAAGCCGTCGAGGCCGCAGAGAGTGAGCGCCCCGACCTCGTCGTGGTGCTCGGTGGCGACGGCGCGATCCTGGCCGCGGTGCGCGCCTTCGCGGATGCGCCCGTGCCGACACTCGGAATCAATTTCGGACGCGTCGGCTTTCTGGCCTCGACGCCCGTCGGACATTGGGAAGAGGTGCTGGCGGGTGTGCTCGCGGGCGAGGGTGTGCTCGAGCCGCGCATGCGACTGCGCGCGCGCATGCGCACCCACGACGGCGATCAGATCGAAGCGATCGCGCTCAATGACGTCGTGCTGTCGCGCGCGGTGACGCAGGGCATGTTGACGCTGGCGCTGCGCGTC
>JANMRV010000233.1:0-9437 GCA_031388685.1 Planctomycetota bacterium | reverse complement strand
CTTACAGTGTGATCGGCGCGAATGTGCGCATCGGCGATCGCACGCGTCTTGGGCCGCACGTCGTCGTCGATGGCGTGACCACCCTGGGCGAGGACAATGTCGTCGTCGGTCAAGCCAACCTCGGCGGTCCGCCCCAGGATCTCTCGTACAAGAACGAGCCGACGCAGCTCGAGATCGGCCATCGCAACACGATCCGCGAGTTCGTCACGATCAACCGCGGAACCGTCAAGGGCGGCGGAATCACGCGCATCGCGAACGATTGTCTGTTGATGGCCTGTTCGCACGTCGCCCACGACTGCGACGTGCGCGATCGCGTGATCATGGCGAACTGTGTCCTGCTCGCCGGCCACTGTTTCGTCGGCCAGGGCGCCAACCTGTCCGGCGCGGCCGCGGCGCACCACTTCGTGACCATCGGCGCCTTTGCCTACGTCGGCGGCATGACCCGCGTGAATCAGGACGTGCCTTCGTTCATGACCCTCGAAGGCCATCCCTCGCGCGTGCGCGCCGTCAACGAAATCGGACTCGCGCGCGCGGGCTTCAGCGAAGCCGACATCGCGGCCCTGTGGGTCGCGTTCAAGCTGCTGTATCGATCAGGCGATCCCAAGCGGCGCACGATCGACTCGTTGCGCGCCGATCCGGCCATGCCGCAACTCGTGCGCGATCTGCTCGATGATCTCGAGCGCACCGAGCAGGGCCAGAAGGGCCGTTACCGCGAGAGCCTGCGCGCGGAATTCCGCCGGGCCGGCGAAGAACGTGTGCTGGGCGGTGCGCGAACGTGAACAACAAGAAGCTGCGCGTCGCCGTGATCGGCGTCGGCCACCTCGGTCGTTTCCACGCCAAGATCTACGCCGAAAATTCGCTCGCCGAGCTGGTCGGTGTGGTCGACGCTTCGATCGAGCGCGCGAAGAGCATTGCCGCCGAAGCGAACACTCAGGCGTTCGCGCGCGTCGAGGATTTGCCCGATGACATCGATTGCGTATCGATCGCCGTTCCGACCGTGTTTCACGCCGACGTCGCCGTGCCGCAACTCTTGCGCGGCCGCTCGTGCCTGATCGAAAAGCCGCTGGCGGGCTCGCTCGCCGACGCCGATCGCATCCTGGCCGCGGCGAAGCAAGGCAAGGCGCAGGTCGCGGTCGGCCACGTCGAGCGCTTCCAGCCCGGCCTCAAGAAAGTGCGCGAACTCGGGCTTAGACCGATGTTCATCGAATGCCACCGGCTGGCGCCGTTTTCGTTTCGCAGCATGGACATCGGCGTGGTCCACGACCTGATGATCCACGACCTCGATCTGGTGCTCGACATGATCGACAGCGAAGTCGTTTCGCTCGACGCCGCCGGCGGGGCGATCCTGACCGACAACGAGGACGTCGCCAGCGTGCGGCTCGTGTTCGCGAACGGCGCGCGCGCCAACGTCACCGCCAGCCGCGCGTCGCTACAGCCGATGCGCCGCTTTCGGATGTTCTCCAAGGAGAGCTACGTCTCACTCGACTTCCAGAAGAACTACGGCCTGCTGGTCAAGAAGGGGCCGCGCTGGGAGGAAGGCCGCATCGACCTGCGGCGCATGGACCCCGCGGAACTGGCCAAGCGGCCCGATTTCCTGACCAAGGATCTGCTCGAGGTGATCGAGCTCGAACTCGGCAGCGAGCAGCGACCGCTGCAGGCGGAGCTCGACTCCTTCCTGCGCGCCGTACAAGCGGGCCGCGAGGTCGAGGTCACCGGCGAGGACGGCCGCCGCGCCTTGGCGCTGGCCGATCGCATCGCGGCGGAAATCCACTTGCAGGCGTGGTAGAACCCTGCGCACGATGAGTGCGCAAGGTCCAAACGTTCAACGCTACGATCCGCTTCCGGCGGCCCTCGCCACGGCGCCGGCGGCCGCGGAAGCCGAAGTCCTTGCGCATTGGAGCGCGGAGCGCACGTTCGAGAAGCTCCAGGAGTCGCGCAAGTTCGCGCCGGCCTTCGTGTTCTGGGAGGGACCGCCGACCGCGAACGGCCGGCCCGGGATCCACCACGTGCTCGCGCGCACGCTGAAGGACTCGGTCTGCCGCTATCACTCGATGCTGGGCAAGCGCGTCAACCGCAAAGCCGGCTGGGACACACACGGCTTGCCGGTCGAACTCGAAGTCGAGAAAGCGCTCGGCATCAGCGGCAAGCCGCAGATCGAGACGTACGGCGTCGCGGCGTTCAATCAGAAGTGCCGCGAGTCGGTCTGGAAGTACAAGGACGAATGGGAGCGCATGAGCGCTCGCATCGGCTACTGGCTCGACTACGAAAATCCCTATGTCACGTATGCGCCGGAGTACATCGATTCGGTCTGGTTCTTGCTCGCGAGTTTTCACAAGAACGGCCTGATCTACCGCGGAAAACGCGTACTTCCGTATTGCGGCCGCTGCGGAACGGGGCTGTCTTCGCACGAACTCGGCCAGCCCGGCGTTTATCGCGATCTGCTCGATCCCAGCGTGTACGTACGCTTTCCCCTGCGCGAGCCGCGCGGCAGTGAGCGCGAGAGCCTGCTGGCCTGGACCACGACGCCTTGGACGCTGCCCTCGAATGTGGCGCTCGCCGTCCATCCCGCGCGCGAGTACATCCGCGCGCGAGTTCCGCTGGCCGTGCAGAAAGGCGAAGAAGCAGGATCGCGCGGGTACGAGGTCCTGTGGCTCGTCGCGGAACGCGCGGCCGCGCTGCTCGGCAAGGACTTCGAGATCCTCGAGCGCGTGCGCGGCCTGAAACTCGCCGGCCTCGCCTACTGGGCCCCATTCTCGCCCAGGATTCCCGCCTCGACGGGCTTCGAACCCGCGCGCACCTGGACTCCGCCCGAAGTCGACCCGGGCGCATGGAAACCATCCAACGAGGTCGCGTTCCATGTCGCGCTGGCCGAGTACGTCACCGTGGAGGATGGCACGGGCATCGTGCATCAGGCGCCGGCCTACGGAGCCGATGACTGGGCCACCGCGCAACGCGAGAAATTGCCCGTGTTCGCGGTCGTCGGTAGCGAAGGCAAATTCGTCTGCGACGTGCAAGCCGTCGTGGCGGGGACATTTTTCAAGGATGCCGACGATGCCTTGATGGAGGATCTCAAGGCGCGCGGATTCCTGTTCAAGAAGTCGCGCGAGAATCACAGCTATCCGCACTGCTGGCGCTGCAACACAGCGCTGTTCTATTTCGCCGTGCCCGCCTGGTACGTGCGCACCACCGCGCTCAAGAACGAGATGATCGCCGCGAATACCGCAGTCAACTGGGTGCCCCCCGAAGTCGGCACGAAGCGTTTCGGCGAGTGGCTGGCCAACAACGTCGACTGGAACATTTCGCGCGACCGTTACTGGGGCACGCCGCTGCCCTTCTGGGTTTGCGAGAACGAGAAGTGCAACCACGAGCGCGCGGTCGGGAGCGCCGGCGAACTGCGCGAACTCGGTGCCGACCTCGGCAGCGACTTCGATCACCATCGACCGTCGATCGACAGACTCGTGCTGGCCTGCGAGAAATGCGGCGGCGTCATGAAGCGCACGGCCGCGGTGCTCGATTGTTGGTTCGATTCCGGAGCGATGCCCTTCGCTCAGCACGGCTGGCCCCACGTCGCCGGGAGCGCCGAAAAACTGCGCGATCAATTCCCCGCCGACTACATCTGCGAAGGATTGGACCAGACGCGCGGCTGGTTCTACACGCTGCACGCGATCGGCACGTTGGCGATGTCGCTTCCGGAATTGAAGCTTCGCGCGCCGAGCGTCTATCGCACCTGCCTGGTCAACGGCCTGGTCCTCGACAAAGACGGGGTCAAGATGTCCAAGCGCCTGGGCAACGTCATCGATCCATGGAAGGTGATCGAGGAACACGGCGCGGATGCGGTGCGCTGGTACTTGATCGCCTCGGCGGCGCCCTGGCTGGCCAAGAAATTCGACCCCGCCGCCCTGGGCGACGCGCGCCGACGTTTTTTCGGCACGCTGCTGAATTCCTATGGTTTCCTGCGCGATTACGCGCGCGTCGATCGTTTCGACCCGAACGATCCGGCGATTCCCGCGCTTGGCGCGCGGCCGGCGATCGATCGCTGGCTGGTCAGCCGCGCGAACTCGCTGATCGCGGAAGTGCGCGCCGGCGTCGAAGCCTTTGACCTGACGCGCTGTGCGCGCGCGATCGAGAGTTTCGTCGTCGACGAGATGTCCAACTGGTACATCCGCCGCAACCGTCGCCGCTTCTGGAAGAGCGAAGCCGGCGCGGACAAGCTCTCGGCCTTCGCCACGCTGCACGAAGCGCTGCGTTGCGTTTCACTCCTGTGTGCGCCGATCACGCCGTTCTTCTCCGAGATGCTCTGGCGCAGGCTCGAGCCGGCGGCGAGTTCGGTGCACCAGCAACTGCTGCCGGCGAGCGACACTTCGCGCATCGACCTCGAACTCGAGGCCGGCATGGAGATCGTCGAGCGCCTGGTGGTCATGGGCCGCGCGCTGCGCGAGAAGGCCGGCCAGCGTGTCCGCCAACCGCTGCGCGCGATCCACGTGCGCTCCTCGAAGCCGCGCGATCTGGAATTGCTGGGCAGCCTGTTCGCCGCCGAGCAGATCCTCGACGAACTCAACATCAAGGGTTTTGGCAGCCTGGGCGCTGACGACGGAAAGCTCTGCCGCCTCTCCGCCAAGGCCAACTTCAAGCTGCTCGGGAAGCGCCTGGGGCCGCGCATGAAGGCGGCGGCGGCGGCGATCGAAAAGCTCTCCGCGTCGGAACTCGCCCGCCTGCGCTCAGGTGAGAGCGTTGCCTTGGTGCTCGAAGGCGAGGAACTGCTCGTGGCGCCGGACGAAGTCCTCGTGCAGGTCGAAACCCAGGCTGATTTCGACGTCGAGACCGACGGCCGGTTCGTCGTCTGGCTGGACACCGTCCTCGACGATGACCTGGTCGCCGAAGGCCTGGCGCGCGAGGTCGTCAACCGTATCAACGGGCTGCGCAAGGACCGCGGCCTGGCGATCGAGGACCGAGTTCGGCTGGAACTGTTCCACTTCGGCGACGCGGCCCTGGCGCGCGCGCTTGTGCAGCACGTGAGCTTCATTGCCGGCGAGACCCTCGCCGTCGGCGTCACGGCCGAGGCCACGCCCGCCGATCCCATGGCCGTGGAGCGCTTCGACTTCGGCGAATCGCGAGTCCTTGGCGCACGTCTCACACGCGCCTGAGTCCGGGCGCAGGGCTCGCCTTCGGCGGCCGGGCAGCGCTCCGCACTTCGCATGGCGCTCGAAGCGGGGGAGTGATAGCGTTGGTCGCGAGGGATGACCCTGGACCTGCAGGTGACCCGGCTTCAACCCCCGGGCCCTACAAGCATCCAACGGGCCATGTTCGATCGCCGCCCTGGTGCGGCGTGTTTGGCCCCCCTGAACCTTTGGGTTCCGGGTCCAAGTCGGCACGGCAGGACTGGGGCTCCCTCACATCTGCGGACCGGCATGGCGCGCCGTATCGAAGGCGCTCGAACTCGCGTGCCGTGCATCGCAGTCGCGCACCCGCACTGCTAGGATCGCCGCGCGCCGAAGAAAGCCCGCGGAATTCGGCGCGAAGCGCGACTTCGTCGACGAACGCTCCATTCATCCGCGGCGTCGGCTACGTGGGGGATGGCGACATGAGGGCAATGTGGGGCTTGGGATTTGTATTGGTCGTGGCGCTAGGTTTCTGGATCGGATTTCGTCGAAGCGACGAAGTTCAAGGCGGCGAAACCGCGGGATTTCTAGCTGATTCCGCGCCTCAGCCCGCGATCGCGAAGGAGCCCGAGCTACCGCCCGTCAGCGCGCCCGCGCCCGTCGTGCAGACAGCAGTCAAGCCGGCTGCAGTTCCCGGCGCGCGTCTCGAGGAGTCCAGCCTCGCCGCGGCTCTGCTGCACCGGCCGTGGAAGGAAGTCAGCGTGCTGGTCAACCAGTCCGAACTTTCCGCTGCGCGCAAGAAGCTGTACACCGCGGTGTCCGCGGCGCTCGCCAACGAGTCCGAATTCGCGCGCTCGTCCGCTCAGGGACTGGAAAAGTCGGACGAACTCGACGCTCGGGAAAGCGCTCTGCTGGCCTCGGCGCTGAACGGAACGCCGGTCGCCGCGGTGTCCGCGGGCAGCACGAACGACTCGGTCGCGGCAGTGGCCATGGCTCTGGCGCTGCGCGCCCGCGACGGCGCGAAAGCACTCAGTGAGGGGCGCTCGGCCGCCGCCGCCGCCGCGTACTCGGAGGTGCTGCTCGCCGACGCCACGGCCAACTGGCCGTCGGACTCCACTGCCCTGCAGCGTTGGACCGACGGCTTGACCAAGGCCCAGGATGGACATCGCTGGAACGTGAAAGGCACCTGGCCTTCGTTCACCATGAAGGTCAAGTCTGGCGACAGTCTGACCTCGATTCGCCAGCGCGCGATCAAGGAGCACGCCGGTCTGGTGGTGTGCACGGGCCTGATCGAGCGTGCCAATCAGCTGCGGAACGAGCGCGATCTGCATCCCGGCGAAGAACTGCGGATCCCCACGGACAAGGTTCACACGCTTGTGGACATCTCGACGCGCTGGGTGCTCTACATGATGGGAGACCAGGTCGTCGCTGCCTGGGAAGGCGGGGTGGGCAAGCCTGGCAGCGAGACGGTACCGGGCAACTACAAGATCGGCCTGAAGCAGAAGAACCCGTCGTGGTTTCGCAGCGGTGCGCCGCTCGTGCCCTACGGACACCCTGAAAACCCGCTGGGCACACGCTGGCTCTCCTGGCAGCTGAACGGGGTCGAATCGCACCTTGGTTTCCACGGCACGACGGATCCGGGGACTGTGGGGGGGGCGGTAAGTTCGGGCTGCGTGCGCCTGCGCAACCAGGACGTCGAGGCGCTCTTCGAGATTCTGCCCGAGAAGACTGACGTGCTGGTCCAGCCCTGATCGACGTCCCGCGCTCGGTTTCGAACCTCGCTGTCAGGCGAAAGCTGGCTGTGAGCCTTGCAGAGCAAGGACTTGCAGCCAGCCTGACTGCCAAGAAGATGGTCGGCGCGGGCGCTAGCCCCCGGGAAGGGCCGTACGCACTCGACCCGAGCGCCTGAAACTTGGGGTGCCCCGCCATCGGTCAGGAACCCGAAATGCAGTTTTCAGGGTCCTCCAGCGGTTTCAGGCGATGAGCCTAAGGCACTGCAAAGAAACAACTTCTGTTCTCCGGCCCAGGCAAGTAGAAGAAATCTTGGCAAGTCGTTGACGGGGGGGGCAAAAAGCCTACTATCCCCGTCCCTCAACGAGCAGGCGAAGAGCCTGGGAGTAGGGGCGGCAGGGCTGAATGGCCCCGCCGGAGGCGACGCCCGGATCAACAACATCGGGGTGGCGCGTCGAAGCTCTCTGAAAACAAGGGTGGCCCTTGAAACTGTGCGAGCATGAACTGTCGAGTCGCCGCGACGTGATGTCACGGCGCCGCAGTTCTATTTTCCAAGAACCAGACAAAAACTTCACAAGTGAAGGGTTTGATCCTGGCTCAGAACGAACGTTAGCGGTGTGGATTAGGCATGCAAGTCGAGCGCGAAAGCCCGCAAGGGTAAGTAAAGCGGCGAAAGGGTGAGTAATACGTAATCAACTTACCCCCGAGATCGGAATAACCGACGGAAACGTTGGCTAATGCCGGATGGTCCCTCTGGGAGGCATCTCCTGGTCGGTAAACGGTGGCGAAAGCTGCTGCTCGGGGAGGGGGTTATGGGATATCAGCTAGTTGGTGGGGTAATGGCCTACCAAGGCTATGACGTCTAGCCGGTCTGAGAGGATGGTCGGCCACATTGGGACTGAGACACTGCCCAAACTCCTACGGGAGGCTGCAGTCGAGGATCTTCCGCAATGGGCGAAAGCCTGACGGAGCGACACCGCGTACAGGATGAAGGCCTTCGGGTTGTAAACTGTTGTCACGCTATAGGAACCCCTTGGTGTTAATAGCGCCAAGGCTGACTAAAGCGAGAGGAAGCAACGGCTAACTCTGTGCCAGCAGCCGCGGTAAGACAGAGGTTGCAAACGTTGTTCGGAATCACTGGGCATAAAGCGCACGTAGGCGGTCTGTTAAGTCAGGTGTGAAAGCCCCCGGCTCAACCGGGGAACAGCATCTGATACTGGCAGACTCGAGGATGGTAGGGGTGAGTGGAACTCCAGGTGGAGCGGTGAAATGCGTAGATATCTGGAGGAACACCGGTGGCGAAAGCGGCTCACTGGACCATAACTGACGCTGAGGTGCGAAAGCTAGGGTAGCAAACGGGATTAGATACCCCGGTAGTCCTAGCCGTAAACGATGGGTACTTGGCAGCGGGAGAACCTATGTCTTTCTCTGCCGGAGCTAATGTGTTAAGTACCCCGCCTGGGGAGTACGCTCGCAAGGGTAAAACTCAAAGGAATTGACGGGGGCTCACACAAGCGGTGGAGCATGTGGTTTAATTCGAAGCAACGCGAAGAACCTTACCTGGCCTTGACATGCATGGATTATCCCTATGAAAGTAGGGTGACAGCTCTTCGGAGTCGGAACATGCACAGGTGTTGCATGGCTGTCGTCAGCTCGTGTCGTGAGATGTTGGGTTAAGTCCCGTAACGAGCGAAACCCTTATCCCTAGTTGCCACCGGGTAAAGCCGAGCACTCTAGTGAGACTGCCGTTGTCAAAACGGAGGAAGGTGGGGACGACGTCAAGTCATCATGGCCCTTATGGCCAGGGCGACACACGTGCTACAATGGCGTGTACAGAGGGTTCCAAGACCGCGAGGTGGAGGCAATCCTCAAAGCACGCCCCAGTTCGGATTGCAGGCTGCAATTCGCCTGCATGAAGCCGGAATCGCTAGTAATCGCGTATCAGCCATGACGCGGTGAATATGTTCCTGAGCCTTGTACACACCGCCCGTCAAGCCATGAAAGCGGGGAGTGCTCTAAGTCGTTTTGTCCAACCGTAAGGGGGACAGCGCCGAAAGCAAGCTTCGTGATTAGGACTAAGTCGTAACAAGGTAGCCGTAGGGGAACCTGCGGCTGGATCACCTCCTTTCTAACGGGATTATGTTAGGCATGTTTGTAGTCTGTGCGGCTTCGCTTCGGCGAAGGCGATCTGGCTGCACGCATGAGCGAGCATAGGATGCTTGCACACGTATCGAGGGCCACCTTTTTCCTACACCTCACCCATTCCGGATGTCGCGTCTTCCTTGTGGAGGTTCGGCGGCCACTGGCACGTCTTTTCTAGGCGTGCCGTGGTACACGGAAGGGCCCTGAGGCGCCACGGGCCTGTAGCTCAGTTGGTTAGAGCGTCCGCCTGATAAGCGGGAGGTCTCTGGTTCAAATCCAGTCAGGCCCACCACCACAGGTGGCGAAAGCCACCGACGGGCCACGGTCAACCTGGGGGCTCCGACGCGGGCATCGGCGATCAGGGCACTAGTTCCGTCACCCACGGCCACGGGGGCCTACGCTACGTGGACACACGAGAGCGACCGCGCGCCCGTCCCCGATGGCGGATCGTCTCGGATCGGCGAC
>JANMRV010000454.1:0-2251 GCA_031388685.1 Planctomycetota bacterium | reverse complement strand
CATGCATTGCCCCGGCGCAGCAAAGCTGCGCCGGGGCAATGCATGCGCCGTGTAATAAACGCCGGTGAATTACCGGGCACGGAGTCATGCCGTGTAGATGCGGTGGCAATCGTCGTGATCGTCGATGGCCTCGAGGAAGGTCTCGTGGGCGAGGCGGTCCTCGGGCGAGAGCTTGGCTTCTTCCTTGGGCTTGTAGCCCATCTCTGATTGCACGACCGACCAGCCGTTGGCGCGCAAGTAAGCCGTCGCGGCGTCGAGATCTTTCGGGTCGGTGTAGAAACGTCCCGCGCTGCCTTCGTCGGGAGCTTCGATCGCTTCGAACTCCTGGGCGCCGGATTCGATCGCGACCGTTTCCAGGTCGAGACCCGCGCTCGGATGCGTCGCTTCGATCATGCCGACGTGGTCGAAGAAGAACATGACCTTGGTGCCGAACTGTCCCGCGCGGAACAAGGCGCGCATGTCGGGCGCAGTGCGATTGCGATTGTCGGTCAGGCACTCGATGATCACCGGCACGGCCTGGGGCGACATGCCCTCGAAGGTGACCAGGGCGAGCTCGGCGCCGCCGTCGGCTCCGCCGGCGCTTTTCTTGATCGCGCGCGCGATCACGTCGTTGGACACGGATTGCTTGCGCGCGGCTTCGACTGCCACCGCCAGTCGCGCATTCATGTTCACATCCGGCGCGCCGAGTTTCGCGGCGATGGTGATCTCGCGCACCAGCTTCGTAGTGATCTTCGCGCGCCGATTGGCGTTGATGTCACGTTTCTTCTGCAGCCATTGTCGACCCATGCTCGCAGTGTACCGGGACGCCGAGTCTTTCCGCCGCACTTTGCCGTCCCTGCACGGGGGAAGGAAGCCAAAGGGCCGTCCGGCGCGCGCAAGGACGTGCACGCTTGCGGCCGAGCCAAGGGAATGCACGGCCGGGTCGCGCGCGTGCCTGCGCGGAACTATGCTCTGCGGCCTCGCATGCGATTCCGGTCCGAGCTTCCTGCCCCCGAACCATCGATGAAAGTTTCGTCCCGTTACCACAGTCTTTTGGCCCTTTCGCAAAGCTGCCGCTCCGGCGCGCTCGCGACTTTCCTGTTGGCGCTCGCCTCTGCGAGCTGCGTCACCGAGAACACGACCACCGGTGAAATGGTGCCGCGCGGCAACCAGCGCTATCCCTTCGAGAAGGTGGAGAAAGAGGCCGGTCGCCTCGAGGACGGCATGACCAAGTATCAGGTGACGATGCTGTTGGGCTCACCGGCCGAAATCGACAAGGCGGATGATGTGTGGGTCTACCTGCCCGAACGCTACGCCGTGCTCGTGCCCGCGCGCGCGCTGCGCCTGCAATTCAAGGACGGCAAGCTGCAGGAACACGGCTACCGCGCGATCGTGCTCGGCGTGCAATTCTGATTTTGCCCGCTCGGCCCGGGCCCAGCTGATTTTGCGCGTGCGTCAGGTTCGATCTTTGTTGCAAGCGCCGTCCTGGGCCACCCTGCATCAGCGAGCCGTCGACATGGCCTGCTTCATCCAGGGTCAGGCTTGCGCCACTTGTGCCTCCCGCTAGGCTCACGCGCATGTTCAACCGGTCTTGCCTGCGGCGTTTCGCCCTTGCGCTGATTCTCGGATCGGGTTCTTTCGCGACGGCGTTTGCGCAGCACGCGCCCGCACAACTCGATTCGGGCCGGATCTTGCAGCGGATCCAGAAACTCGAAGTGCTGGGCAGCGTGCTGTACATCGCGGCGCACCCCGACGACGAGAACACGCGCCTGATCAGTTACCTCTCCAACGGCCGCAAGGTTCGCACCGGTTATCTCAGCCTGACCCGCGGCGACGGTGGACAGAATTTGATCGGCGCGGAAATCGGCGACGCGCTCGGCATCATCCGCACGCAGGAATTGCTCGAGGCTCGGCGCATCGACGGCGGCGAACAGTTTTTCACGCGCGCGGTCGACTTCGGTTACAGCAAGAGTCCTGAGGAAAGTTTTGCGAAGTGGGGCCGGCAGGAAATCCAAAGCGACGTCGTGCGCGCGATCCGCACGTTTCGCCCGGACGTGATCATCACGCGCTTCACCACCGACGGCAGCGGCGGGCACGGCCACCACACGGCTTCCGCGATGCTGGCGAACGAAGCCTTCGATCTCGCCGCGGACCCCAAGGCTTTTCCGGAGCAACTCACGCAAGGCCTCGAGGTCTGGCAGGCAAGGCGCCTATTTTTCAACGGCAGCACATGGTGGCGCGAGGACCTGCCGAAAGTGGCCGAGTCGGATCC
>JANMRV010000126.1:0-1212 GCA_031388685.1 Planctomycetota bacterium | reverse complement strand
GTCGCGCATGAAAATCGTGAAAACACGTCTCGATTCCGAGAGGTTTTCTCCAGATGCGCTATCCCCGCGGCCCGATAGGAGGCCTGTTCGAGTTCAAGTTCGAAACCCCGCCTCGGTGGGGATGTCGAGCCAAAGACCCGGACCTCCCCGCTGCGGCACTCGTTCGAGTGCCCAGGACGGTGAGTCAGAGGTAGCGCGAGCGGGGTCCTTTCGATCACGGCGCGTGACTCTCCCCAAGAGTGAAACAGAAATACTAGGAATCAGATCCCATGGGTCTTCGAGTCAACACCAACATCGCGTCGATGACGGCGCAGCGCAATCTGAACGCGGTTTCAACCCGTCTGTCGGGAAACTTCGCTCGCCTGTCCAGCGGTCTTCGCATCGCGTCCGCTTCGGACGACGCCGCCGGTCTCGGTATCTCCGAGCGCATGCGCTCCCAGATCCGTTCCTTCGCCGTTGCCGGACGCAACGCGCAGGACGGCGTCTCCCTGACGCAAACCGCAGAAGGTGCGCTTCAGGAAGTCGGCAACAACCTGACCCGCATGCGCGAGCTCGCGGTTCAAGCTGCCAACGGCACGCTGAATGCAACCGACCGCGCGACCCTGGACAATGAGTTCCAGGAGTTGAGCGCCGAAATCGACCGGATCGCCACGCAAACGACCTTCAACGGCGTTGCGCTGCTCGACGGCTCGAGCGCATCGCTCGACATCCAAGTCGGCGTCAACGCCGCCGAGACGATCACGGTCGCCCTGGCGGATTCGACGGCCGCGACGCTGGCGGTCGACACCCTCGACGTGACCTCGATCGCCAACGCGGGCACGGCAATCGCCGCGCTCGATGCGGCAATCGATACCGTCTCCACCAGCCGCGGAACGCTGGGCGCCTCCCAGAACCGCATGACGAGCGCGATTGCTTCGATCGCGAACGCCAAGGAAAACCTGGCCGCCGCCGAAAGTCGCATCCGTGACGTCGACGTCGCCGCGGAGACCGCCGACTTGACGCGCAATTCGATCCTGCAACAAGCCGCCGTTTCGGTCTTGAGCCAGGCGAACGTTCAGCCGCAGCTCGCTCTGCGCCTGCTGCAGTAGTCTCCTCGCGACGACTCCGTCGCGTAGAACCCAGACGGGGGGGCGGGTGACCGGGGCCCCCGCCGTCCGCAAGAGCCCTTCATAACGGCGGCCCACCACCGGCTTGCCGTCATTGAGATAGACC
>JANMRV010000107.1:0-1379 GCA_031388685.1 Planctomycetota bacterium | reverse complement strand
CGACGACGATCGTGAATACGAGCGCACTCCATAGGTGCTTCGCGGGGCGCTTCCGAAGCTTCGATACAAGGGCGTCTACAATGAGGAACGCCCCGACGCAGAAGGCCGAGGCCCAGCCAAGCATCATGAGAATGGGCCCGAACAGCCAGATGTCGTAGATGTCGCACTGAACCAACATCGCGAGCACGGCAGCCATCGCGATCGTTCGCTGAATGGTCCAAGAAGTGCGCGGTTCGAGCATGTGCGAAGGAGTGGACTTGGATTGTCGAGGTACCAAGTCGCGTGACTTCGTCCACAGAGTACCGAGTCAGGTGACTTCGTCCACAGTAAGGCCGACCACACGCGAGGTCTGCGATTTCAGGTCGAAAAAGGGTTGTTGTCGGTTCTACTCCGGGCGAATTCACCTGACCCCTCCTATGACTCCGTATACTGCGTCCTGTTGAGACGAATCACGCTGATCCTGCTGGTCGCGGGGATCCTCGGTGTCTTGATCTTCCTCGCGACGCGCACGAACGATTCTCGGGCGAGCTTGCCGGGCCCGGAACCGCAGGCCGATGTCGTGGAAGCGCGCCACGACTCGGAGTTGGCGAGTCCGAGCACGCCGGCTACCGATCGCAGCGAGGTCGCGCCGGCCGCTGACGATGCGCCCGCGGCGCTCGACGACCCCAGCTGGCGCGTGTGTGTCGTCGATGGCCTCACGAATGCAATCGTGGCCGGCGCGACGGTCTCAATAAGCGATTCGAGTGCGATCATGCGCGAGCTCGAACCGCGCGGCATCGGCTTCGACTCGATCGAGGGCTTGCGTTTGCGCCGCGAGCGAGCCATCGAAGCGAAGACGGGCGCGGATGGTTGCGCGCGTTTCGCAGCGCCGGTCGCACACGCGATGGTCGAGGCGCGTTCGGGCGCGAATTGGGCCATCGCCGTCGTCAGCGAGATTCCGAAGGATCGCTGTGTCACGCTGAAGCTCACGCCGGATCGCGAGCTTCGCCTGCGCGTCGTAGATGCCGCTGGAACCGCCGTCGGCGGCGTGCCGGTTGCCTTGCGACTCATGAAACCGCGCATGAGTTGGAAATGGACGGACACGCAAGCGGGGACTGGACTCGCGACGTTTTTGCACTTTCAGCGCCGCCTCGAGCAAGGTCCGGGCTGGAACGCGGTCTTCGCGTTTCCGTTGCGCAACGAGCCCAAGCTACCCGTCGACGCACAGACGCCGCTCGAACCGCCGCTCACGCTGGTCTTGCCGGACACGGGTCGCGTGCGAGTCCGCGTGCGCGCGGCCGACGGACGATTTCCTGATCTCGAGGGCATCGAGTTGCGCCTCGACGCGTTCGAGCGCGAATCCAGTGCTTCGCAGCTGTGGGTCAACGGGCCTTGGTCGC
>JANMRV010000046.1:0-1343 GCA_031388685.1 Planctomycetota bacterium | reverse complement strand
ATGCGCAGCATCTTGCCGAGCAGCGTCGTGCCGAGCTGTCCGTTGCCGATGGCGCCGTGCTGGTCGTTGCCTCCGCCACCGTCACCGAGACCGAAATAGAGCATTCCGTCGGGGCCGAACTGGATGCCGCCGCCATTGTGGTTGGACTCGGGCTGAGCCACCGGGCCGACAAAGATCTGGGAAGTGGCCGGGTTGCCGACGTCGGGATTGCCGCCCACCGTGTAGCGCTCGACGATCGAAGCGCCGTCGCCGGCGCGCGTGTAGGACACGAAAAAGAACCCGTTGGTCGCGTAGTTCGGGTGGAAGGCCATCCCCAGCAGGCCTTGCTCGCTGCCGATGAGAATCTTGGGGCCGAGGTTCATGAACGGCGTCGCGAGCAGGCTTCCGTTCTTGAGGATCCTGATCAGTCCACCTTGCTGAACGACGAAGATGCGCGAGGCGTCGCCCGGGGCTGCGCAGGCATAGATCGGCGCTGAGAGGCCGGCCGTGAGGCGCACGCCCTTGAGCGTCTGGGACTGCGCGGGGAGCGCGAGGAAGAGACCGAGAGCGAGCACGCCCAACATTCGGAGCGCGAGTCTGGTTGCCATGATCATGATGAACTTCTTTTCAGTGAGTCGACGTTGCCCCGCTGGGCCAGTCCAGGCGGGGGGACTTAGGCTACTCTACAATGCACGGCCCTCCTGGCCAGTCGCAGCGCGGTCTTCAGCTGTGTAGCCGGCCTGCGCGTCGCCCTGGAAACCATGAGATGCGCTGGGATGACATCTCGGCCATGTTTCGGTGCCAGCCCAGCTTGCCAAACGCTGGACTTGGAGCGGGCGGCGGCCGGCACGGGCCGCGCGAATGCTCCGCTTGCGACAGCGGTCGGGCGCGAGCCTCGGTCCGTGGCGCCGGCGGCGGATTTCGGATGCGCGCGGTGCGAGCAGTGCCCCTTGGCCATCTCAGGGCCCGGTCGATGGATGCCCGCGTGATTTGCGAAAGGCGGCCAAGATCCGGGCTGGCGACTCGACGTGGCGGCAGCAGCTGGGCGACTGCCCACGCCGGCGCTCACAAGTCGCGCGCATCCAGGCAGGTCCTCGCTTCGCGCTGCGATGAGCTGAAAATCCGAGCTGGAACGGAGCATGGATTTGCGCCCGCCATCGCGTACAACATCCGCAGTCCGCCGGGAAGGTTCCTACTACCGCAGATTGTGCTCCGGCCATGCTGCGTCGCGCCGCTGGCCACGCTGTTCCAGGTCTTGCGCCGCGAGGGAATTCTCTCAGCGGCCTCACGGACGTTTTCCCCACATAGGATTCCAGCTCATGAAGCTCACACCGATTCTCTCACTCGCGATCGCTGTTCTCGCG
>JANMRV010000032.1:0-5850 GCA_031388685.1 Planctomycetota bacterium | reverse complement strand
GCAGATCGTCACGAAGATGGCGAAGTCGCTGAAAAACGTCGTCAATCCCGACGATATCATCGCCGAGTACGGCGCCGACACGTTTCGGATCTACGAGTTGTTCATCGGCCCGCTCGCGGATTCGAAGCCCTGGAACACGCGCGACATTCCGGGCAGCCGGCGCTTCGTCGAGCGCGTCTGGCGCCTTTTTGTCGACGAAAACACGAATGATCGTCTGCGTCCAACGTTGGCCTTGGATCAACAGCGTGTCGTGCGCGAGAAGGACAACCTGGAGATCGAGAGCCAGTTGAATCGCACGCTGGCGCGCGTCGACGATTCGTTCCGCCAGTTGAACCTCAATACGGCGATCGCGGCGATGATGGGGCTCGTCAACGTGATTCAGCCCAGGCTCGCGGCGTTCGATCGCGGCCAGGCCACACGTTTCGTCGCCATGCTCGCGCCATTCGCTCCGCACATCGCCGAGGAACTGTGGACGCGCCTGGGCTTTTCAGACTCCGTGCACCACAGCCGGTGGCCCGTGGTCGACGCGCGCTACCTGGTCGACGATGAAGTCGAATTGCCGGTGCAAGTGCTTGGCAAGGTGCGTGGCCGGGTCAAGGTACCGAAGGACGCGCCCGAGCCTGAGGTTGTCGCGGCCGCGAAACTCGCGGTGCCCACTTGGCTCGAAGGCAAGACGCTGGTCAAGACCATCGTCGTCCCGGGCAAGCTCGTCAACTTCGTGGTCCGATAAGCGTCCGAATGTCCCTCGTCACGCGCGAACAAGCGCTCGAACTCGCCGGCCGACTGGTGCGCGAAAGCAACGCGTACGAAACGGAAGTCACGTTCGAGCACGGCATCGAGCGCTTCGCCCGTTTCGCGGAAGGCGGTCCGACGCAGACGGCGGATCGCGAGCGCTTCGAACTTGCCGTGCGCGTGCGTTTCGACGAGTCCGGTGGATTGCGCGAGGCGCGCGCCAGCGTGGCCGCGAACACGCTGGCGGACGGCCGGCGGGCGCTGGCCAAGGCGCTCGAACTGTGCAGCTTCGCACCGGCCAATCCCGAATTGGTTGCAATGGGCGGCGAGGTCAGCGTCCGCGAGACGCTGGTTTCTCCGGAAACTCTGGCGCACAGCTTCGATGAAAAGGCGCGCTGGATCCGCGCGGCGCTCGATGCCTGTCGTGCGGCAGAACTCGAACCCGCGGGCTTGATCCAATCGACGGCGCTCGCCAGGGCAATCGTCAACTCGCGCGGCCGCGCGGTCTACGGCCAGACCGGGCGTCACTCGTTTGCCCTGACCGCGACCGGCGGCGGCGGCGCGGGTATGGCCCAGGCTTCGGGCGCCGAGCCCGGACTCGTCGATCACGAACGTGTGATGCGCAAGGCCGTCGAGAAGGCGCTGGCCAGTCGCGCGCCCGCGGATATCGAGGCCGGAGACTACTGCGTCGTGCTCGAGCCGCTCGCGGTCAGCTCGATCCTGCTCTTCGCCGCCTACCAAGGATTTGGCGCGCGCGAAGTCGACGAGCGCAGCTCCTTCCTGTGCGGACGCGAGGGCACGCGGCCTTGGCCGAAAAGCCTTTCGATCACCGACGAGCCGGACAATCCGCTGATGCCCGCGCTGGCCTTCGACGGCGAAGGCACGCCGCGGCGGAGCGTCGTGCTCGTCGATCAGGGGCGGCTGTGTGGCCCGGTGACCGACCGCCATTTCGCCAAGAAACGCGCTGAAGAGCCGACCGGCCATGCCCAGGCGCAGCCTTCGGTTTGCGGGCCGATGCCCCAGAACATGGTGATCGCCGCGGGCGAGCGCTCGCTGGAGGAAATGATCGCCGCTGTCCCGCGCGGACTCTTGATCAGCCAGTTCCACTACACCAATGCGATCGATCCCAAGGAACTGTTGCTGACGGGCATGACCCGCAACGGTACGTTCCTGATCGAAAATGGCCGCGTCGTGCGCGCCGTCAAAAATTTGCGCTTCACGGAATCTCTGCTCGAGGCCCTGGCCGGCCTGACCGCAATCGGGCGCGACGGCGAAGTCGCCGGCGCTCTTTTCGACGGCGAAATCGTCACGCCGCCGTTGTCGCTGGCGCGTTTTCGTTTCACCTCGGCGACGGATTTTTAGGGCCATGGAAAAACTCGCTCGCCAGGCCGTCGAAACTGCAGTGCGCCTGGGCGCCGGCTTCGCCGATGCACGCGTCGAACGCATCTGGGTCGAGGACCTCGTGGTGCGCAACGGCGAACTTTCTTTGTCGAACGCGCGCGAGGAGCTGGGCATCGGCGTCAGTGTGCACGTGCGCGGCTGCGTGGGTTTCGCCGCGCAGCCACTCGCCGGAGCGCACGATGGCGCAGGCGTCGCAGCGGCCGCGCGCCGCGCGATCCTGGTGGCCGAACAACTCGGGGTCGCCAGCACGCGGGCCCAAGAATTCGCGCGCGAGCCCGCGCATCAAGGCGAATTCAAGACGCCGCTGGAGATTGATCCGTTCAGTGTGCCGTTGCGCGATCGCATCGAGTTGTTGTTCAGTGCCGAACGCAGCCTCGGCGGCAAGAGTCAGGTGGTCGCGCGCGAAGCCGCGCTCTCGCTGCGCCGCGAAGAGCGCTGGCACGTATCCAGCGACGGTCTCGACGTCCATCAAGTGCTCACGCGCACCGGCGCGGGACTGGCCGCGACGGCGATCGACGCCGGTCAATGCGAGCGGCGCAGTTATCCCGCGTCCTTCGGCGGCGACTTCGCCGGCCGCGGCTTTGAGCACGTGCTCGAAATGGACCTCCCGAATCACGGCGAGCGCATCCGCGACGAAGCCATCGCGCTATGTCACGCCGCGCCGTGCCCCGCGGGAGAGCGCGACCTGATCCTGATGGGCAATCAATTGATGCTGCAGATCCACGAATCGGTGGGCCATCCCACGGAACTCGATCGCGCGCTCGGCGCGGAGCGCGACCTCGCCGGAGGTTCGTTCGCGGATCCGAAGCTGCTCGGCGAACTGCGCTACGGATCGGATCTCGTCGATCTGGTCGCCGATTCGACTGCTCTGGGCGGACTCGACACGCGCGGCTGGGACGACGAAGGGGTCGCTTCCGGCCGCTGGCCGATCGTAGAGCGCGGGCGGTTCGTCGGTTATCACACCAGTCGTGGCTGGGCTGGCCGCATCGGCGAGAGCGCGAGCCGTGGTGCCGCGCGCGCCGAGAGTTGGTATCACCCGGCGATCGTGCGCATCACGAATCTTTCGCTGATGCCGGGGACGTGGCGGCTCGACGATCTGATCGCCGACAGCGAGGACGCGATCCTCTGCGACACGGTCAAGACCTGGTCGATCGACCAGCAGCGCGTGAACTTCCAGTTCACCACCGAGCTCGGCTATGAAATCCGCGGCGGCAAGAAGACGCGCTTGTTGCGCAGCCCGACGTACCAGGGCCGCACGCTGGAGTTCTGGAATTCCTGCGACGCGATCTGCGACGCGAGCCACTGGAAACTGTGGGGCGTGCCCAACTGCGGCAAGGGCAATCCGATGCAGATCGCCGAGATGAGCCATGGCGCCGCTCCGGCGCGCTTTCGAAAGGTGACCTTCGTCGCGTGAATGACGCAGCAGGCAGCGCGCCGGACATCGCGCGGGGCGGGCGGCGGCTCGCGCTGCTCTTCGCGGTTGCGTTGCTGCTGAGACTTGCGCTGCTCGTGCTGCTCGCGCCCTACTTGGCCGCGGCGCACAGCACGGTCTGGGACTTCGGACACGAGGCCGCCTGCTTGGGCGATTCGATCTATCGCGGCCAGGGCTTCGGCGATCCGTGGGCGCACGGCACGGGCCCGAGCGGTTGGCTGACGCCGCCCTATCCGGCGCTGATCGCGGCGCTGATGTGGATCTTCGACGGCCTGAGTCCCGCAATGGCCTTTACGCTGTTCGCGCTGCAGGCCCTGGCAGGCTCGGCGAGCTGCGTGCTGCTGGTGCGACTGGGCAAGAACCTTGGCGCTCCCGCGGCAGGTTGGTGGGGCGGTGTGCTCTTCGCGCTGTATCCGCCGGGCATCTGGAACGCCGTCAACGTCGTCTGGGACACGACGTTCGTTTCGTTCGGCACGCTCGCCTGCCTCGTGCTGCTGACACGCGCGGGAGCGCTCTTCACGACGCGCGGCGTGATCGTGCTGGGGCTTGCGTGGGGGAGCCTCGCGTTCCTCAATCCCGCGCCCCTGGCGCTGCTGCCCGCCGTATTCCTGTTCATCGCGCTTTCAGCGGGCACGCGCGCGGCGCGCGTCAGGAACGCGGCGATCTTCACGCTTTCGCTCTTCGCCGTGTGCGCCCCGTGGATGCTGCGCAACGCGCGCGTGCTCGGCACGCCGAACCTGCGCCCCAATTTCGGCGTCGAACTGCGCTTGGGCAACAATCCCGAGGCCAACGGCCACCCCGTGCCGTTCAAGTTCCATCCGTCGCACGTGCCGGCCGAGCTGGCACTCTATCGCGAGCTAGGCGAGCAGGCCTACGCGGCGAATTGTCAGCAACGCGCGCTGCAGTGGATCGGCGCCGAACCCGCGCGTTTCGCGTCTTTGTGTCTGCGTCGCGTCGCGTACTTCTGGGTCGGCGATCCGCCGCTGACCGACGAGCGCAAGAGTGGCTCGGCCGGAGCGCGCTTCGATCCGAATGCCTGGGCGAAATTCCTGTCCTTCGCGGCCCTGGGGATCTTGGGCTGGATCGGCGCGCTGCGCTGGCGCGGGCCCGCGCGCGATCGCGGCCTTTTGATCGCGATCCTGGCCTGTTTCGGATTGGCGTACTATGTGACCCACGTGTCCGAACGCTATCGCTTCCCGATCGATCCCTTGCTGGCTTTGCTGTGCGCCTCGGCCGTGCTCGAATGGAGCGGCCGCACTCGCGCGCGAGTGCTTCACCAATGACCAAACCCGGCGACAAGCCGCTGAAGAACTTTCGCGACCTCGCGCGTGCGCGCGGAGTCGAACCCAAGCCCGCGGAGATTGCGCCCGGAAGCGAGCGCGGTTTCACCTTCGACGGCTCGAGCGATTCCGAGAGCGCAAGCGACAGCGAGGCCCTGCGCCACGGAACCGCGCGCGAACGCATCGCCGCAAGGCCGCGCGCCTTCGGGCCGATGCCGACGGGCCCGGCCTGCTATCGCGATGAGGATTCCGAAGAGCTGCAGATCCTGGCCTCGTTCCGCGTGCGCACGATTTTTCCGCGCGATGTGCGCGAGGAGATGAAAAACCTGCCGGCGGATCCGTCCGCTGCGGACACGGCCGGTCGCCTCGACCTGCGCGCCGAAACGATCTTCACGATCGACGGCGACGACGCCAAGGACTTCGACGATGCGATCTCCATCGAGGCCCTCGGCGGCGGCGCGTACAAGGTCGGCGTGCACATCGCGGATGTCGCGCACTACGTGCGTCCGGGTACTGCGCTCGACGCCGAGGGCTTGACGCGCGCGACGAGCGTCTACGTGGCCGATCAAGTGGTGCCGATGCTGCCCGAAGAACTCTCGAACGGGCTGTGCTCGCTGGTCGAGGGCCACGACCGGCTGACCTACAGCGTCTTGATGAGCTTCGACGCCGCGGGCAAGCGCACTTGCGCGACGGTCCACAAGAGCGTGGTCCACAGCAAGAAACGCACGACCTACCGCGGCGTCCAGGAAGTGCTCGATCGCATCGACACGCCGGAGTCGCGTTCGCTCGAGTTCCTGCGCGGCCCGCTGGAGCAGTTTCGCGCCTGGACCCACGTGCAGCAGAAGTTGCGCGATCAGAAAGGTTCGCTGCGCCTGCCTTCGCGCGAGCGCAAGTTCGTGTTCGACGACAAGCACGAAGTCTTCAAGGTGATCGACTACCCGCGCTACTTCTCGATGTCCTTGATCGAGGAAACCGCGCTGGCCGCCAATCAGGCCGTCGGCGATC
>JANMRV010000858.1:0-1968 GCA_031388685.1 Planctomycetota bacterium | reverse complement strand
AGACGACGTCGCCCCACTCCTCGTAGAGTTGGCTCGGAACCTCGACGAAATCCCACTCGGTGGCGATACCTGAGAACATCAGCTCGCGGCCGACGCCGCCGAACAAATGGTGCAGCAAGTGCCCGAACTCGTGGAAGAACGTGGTCACCTCGCGGTGTTGCAGGAGCGCGGGATCATCGGCCGTGGGCCGTGAGAAATTGCACACCAGGCAGGCTTCCGGCAGCACCTCTCCCGCCAATCCTGAGCGCAACGGGAACATCGCGGCGTGCTTGTACTTGTCGTCGCGCGGGTGCATGTCGAGCCAAAAGCGCGCGATCCGCGCACCGCTGGCGGCGTGCACGTCGTAGCACTCGACAGACGGATGCCAGCGCGGTTCGTCGATGTTCCTCTCGAAGCGCACGCCGTAGAGTTCGGCGGAAATCTCCAAGACGCCGCGCTTCACGTTCGCATAGGCGAAGTACGGCCGCACCGATTGCGAATCGAAGGACAAGCGCTCCGACTTCACGCGTTCGATCCAATAGGCGCGCTCCCAGTCGTGGATCTGCGTGGCGCCAGGTTCGACACGGCGTTTTTCGTTCAACAGCGCTTCGAGTTCGCGGCCTAGTTCGACGCGTGCCTCCACGGCGATGCGCTCGACGAAATCGCGCGCGGCTGTGGCGCTCTTCACCATCTTGTCTTCGGTGATGTAGTCGGCGTACGACGGATAACCGAGCAGACTGGCGAGCTCGTGGCGTAGTTCCAAGAGCTTCGACAGCGTGGCGACGTTGGCCGGATATCCACGATTCACGTACTCGCGATACAGCGCACGCCGCGCGGCGCCGTCCTTGGCGTAACACAGGAACGGCACAATATCGGGCGGATCCGTGCTGACCGTCACGCCGCCTTCCGCATCGATCGGATGGGACGCGATCCAATCCGCGGGCAGGCCGTCCAAAGCGCTGATTCCCTTGGAAAAACGCACGCTCCGCACGTCGCTGACGATCGCGAGATCGAAACTCTGGCCGGTCCTGACCAGCTCGTCGGACAGCGCCTGGATGCGCAAACGCGTGGGCTCGTCGCGGTCGACACCGCTGCGCTTGTAGTCGCGCAGGCCGTGCCGCACGGCGCGCTCGTCGGCGCCCGTCAGACTCTCGCTTCGAATCCGAGCAAGTCGCTCGTACACACCGCGATCCAAGGAAAGCGCGGTTTCGAACGACGAAAATTCCTGCTCCAGCTCCATCGCCGCCGCGCGCATTTCCAAAGCAGGATGCACCTGCGCGAACAGACCGGCCCAGCCGCGCTCGCCGTCGAGCGGCGCACGCAGGCGATCGAAGGCCATGGCCGCGGACACTGGATCGCATTCCGGCGCGAGCGACACGAACTGAGCCCTGTTCGCTTGCGCGGATCCGATCGACGCGCGGCCCGTTTCGAGCCATTGCTGAGCGCTCATGAACGCTTGGCGTGTTGCGCGGCGTACTCGAGCAGGCGATCGAACTGCGCGTGGAAGTCGTGGGTGCCGCCGCCGATCGGGGACTTGAAGTAGCTCGCGGTGTGCGTCATCTCGCCGGTCTCGCCGCGTTGCGCCGAAAAGTCGGTCAGGCGCGCGAGATCGATCACCAGCGGCGCCGCCAGCGAAGAATCGGAGCCGGTCCAGGTGAACGACAGCGTCATGCGCGTGCGCAAGAATCCTTCGAAGTGGATCAAGTCGAAAGCCGTCTTCCAGTCGTCGAGCGAAGGCACGTAGTCGATGCCGACATGCGTGTGCACCTCTTCGTCGGCGAGGATTGAGCGCAACGCGTCGTTCTTGTTGCGAAGCTTCGCTTCCTTGTGCATCGGATCGGCGAGCACTTCACCGTCGCGATTGCCCAGCATGTTGTAACCCTGCCAGGTGCGCACTTTGAGCGCGCGCGCCACGAACATCGGCGCCAGCACGGTCTTGAGCAACGTCTCGCCGGTCTTGCCGTCGCTGCCGCAGTGCGGCACGCCGCG
>JANMRV010000436.1:0-4873 GCA_031388685.1 Planctomycetota bacterium | reverse complement strand
CGCCGAGGTAGCGCAGGATCTGCGCGCCCAAACCGTACTCGCGCAGGTCGGCGGGGAAGCCGAGCTTCTCGTTGGCCTCTACGGTGTCCAGGCCCTGGTCCTGCAGGCGGTAGGCCTTGAGCTTGTTCTCCAGGCCGATGCCGCGGCCTTCCTGGCGCATGTAGACGAGCACGGCGCGCGGCTCCTTGCCGAGCATCTCCATGGCCTGGTCGAGTTGGTTGCCGCAGTCGCAGCGCAGCGAGTGGAACACGTCGCCGGTCAGGCATTCGCTGTGCACGCGCACGGTGACCACGTCGCTGACCGCCTGGCGCGGGCCGTCGATATTGGGGCCGGGCATGCCGAGCGTCAGGGCCATGTGCTCCTTGCCGTCGACCAGCGAGCGGAAAAGGTGCGCCGTGAACAGGCCGGCGCGCGTCGGCAGCGGCACGTCCATCTCGATCGGTTCGACCAGGCGCTCGTTCTGCCGACGCCAGGCGATGATGTCGGCGATGGTGCAGATCTTCAGGCCGTGTTTGGCCGCGAAAATCTCGAGTTCCGGCATGCGCGCCATGCTGCCGTCCTCGTTCATGATCTCGCAGATCACGCCGGCCGGCCGACAACCGGCCAGACGCGCGAGATCGACGATGCCCTCGGTCTGTCCGCCGCGCACGAGCACGCCGCCGTCGCGAGCGCGCAGCGGGAAGACGTGGCCGGGGCGGGCCAGGTCCTCGGAGCGCGACTTCGCGTCGACGGCGACGCGGATCGTGTGCGCACGATCGGCGGCGCTGATGCCGGTGGTGACACCTTGGGCGGCTTCGATCGAGACCGTGAAGCCCGTGCCCATCTTCGAAGTGTTCTGCTGCGACTGCGGCCCGAGGTTCAAACGGTCGCAGGTCGCTCCGTCGAGCGGCATGCAGATCAGGCCGCGGCCTTCGCGCGCCATGAAATTGATGTCGGCGGCGGTGACGTGCTCGGCCAGCATCGCCAAGTCGCCTTCGTTCTCGCGACCCGGGTCGTCGACCAGGATGATCATCTTGCCCCGGCGCAGATCGTCGAGGACTTCGGGGATGGTGCTGATGGGCATGGGGCCATGTTAGTCCAGAACCGGCGACCTCTAACAGAGACGAATCGGCAAGCTACGAGCCGGGCACGAATATCGCCGATTCGCGCGTCTCCTCGGGGGTGCGCGACTAGGGTAAGCGCGGCCGGCACCTGACTTTCCGGTTCGATCATGCGAGTTCAACTGAAGGTTTGCTGCATCGCCTCGATCGAGGAAGCGCGCGTAGCTATGGGGCACGGCGCCGACGCGCTTGGACTTGTCAGCGCGATGCCGAGCGGGCCGGGTGTCATTTCCGAGCAGCGCATCGCAGAGGTCGCAGCGTCCGTCCCGGCGCGGGTCGCGACGTTTCTGCTGACCAGCCTCACGCGAGGCGACGAGATCGTCGAACAGCTGCGTCGCGTGCGCACGACTCACGTTCAACTCGTCGATCGTGTCGAAGCGAGCGCCTACGCTAAAATCCGCCGCGCGTTGCCGCTGGTTCGCATCGTGCAAGTCGTGCACGTGACCGGGCCCGAGTCCGTGGAGGAAGCCTGCGAGGTCGCGCCAAACGTCGACCTGCTTTTGCTCGATTCCGGCAATCCGAAACTCGCTGTCAAGGAATTGGGTGGAACAGGCCGCGAACACGACTGGGCGTTCTCGCGGAAGATCGTGGAGCGCTGCAATCGTCCGGTCTTTCTCGCCGGAGGGATCCGCGAACACAACGTGCGCGATGCGATCGCTCGCGTCGGGCCACATGGCATCGATCTCTGCAGCGGCGTGCGCACGGACGATTCTCTCGACAGCGCGAAACTCGCCGCGCTCGTGGCGGCCATGCGGACCCTTTGAGCGCCCAGCGCTGAGTCTAGTTGCGCACCCGGCGCTCGCGGGGAAACCGTGTTAGGTTACGACGCTAGGTCGCCCAGCTTCGCCATCCGCGCTCGCGCCACTCCCGAGATTCCACAACATGCATTTTTCACGCAATCTGTTCTGCATCGCGGCCGCCGCGGCGCTCGCTTCTGTCGCTCAGGCTCAATGGACGACGAACACGGCTGTGAACACTCCGGTGTGCGCGCAGACGGGCGATCAAGCGGTGCCGCGCGCGGCGGCGGTTGGCGACGGCAAGACCTGGATCGGTTGGTTCGATCACCGCGGCGGCAACTACGACATGTACGTGCAGTTGCTCGATCGCGGCGGGAATCCGCTGCTTGCGGCGAACGGCCTGCTCGTCAGCAGCAATACGCAGAACACGTCGCTTGTCGATTGGGACATCATCGCCGACTCGGGCGGCAATTGCGTGCTCACGTTCACGGACTTCCGTGCCGGCGGAGATCTCGACGTGTACGCCTATCGCATTTCGCAGAGCGGCACGTTCCTGTGGGGAGCGAACGGAGTCGCGCTTTCGAACAACGCCGACTTCGAGCCCAATCCGAGCGTCGCGGAACTCAGCGATGGCACTTTCGTGTTCGTGTGGTGCGTCAACCCAAGCAGCGGAACCGGTTCGGTGGTCGCGCAGCGTTTGGACGCGGGCGGAAATCCGCTGCTGGGCGCGTCACCGGTCGTGCTCGCCACGGGAACAGCGACCAACGAGAAGCCCGGCTTCAGCGATGTCGTCGCTTCCGACAACGGCAACTTCGTCGTGATGTGGCTGCGCAACACGGCGGCGTTCGTGAGCCCGCGACACATCAAGACGCAGAAGTACGACTCGGCAGGAACCGCGCTGTGGAACGGCGGCGCGCCGGTCAGCATTTTCGACGCGGCCTCCGTGCCGATCGGATATCAACCAATCCTGCAGAGCGACGGCGGCGGCGGCGCGGTTTATTGCTGGCACCGCGGTCTGACCTTCTTCGACAGCTTCGTGCAGAAGGTCCCGGCCAACGGCATCGAGTTGTTCGCGCACAACGGCCTGAGCATTTCGCTCGAAGCCAATCGCCACAAACTCGATCCGTCGCTGGCCTATCTGCCGCAAAGCGGCGACATGATCGTGGTCTTCGACCGCCGCGACTCTGGGCAAGGCAATCGCGGCGTCGGCGTGCAGCGCATTTCGCCCGCGGGCGCGCTTTTGTGGGGCAACGACGGCATCGAACTCGAGCTCGTCGACAGCGTCAATGAAGGCTTCGAGCGCATCGTGCCGCTCGGCGACGGCGCGCTGATCACGTACTTCCAGTTCCCGACTTTCGGCAACATGAACTCGAACATCCTGGCGCGCCGCATCGACGGCAGCGGTGCGACGATGTGGGGCCCGCTCGCGATCTGCAGCAACCTGGTCTGGAAGGACAAGCCGCGACTGGTCAGCGACTCGACCGGCCTCGCGCGCATGGTCTGGGACGACGAGCGCGTCGACTCGGGCGACATCTACGCGCAGGACATCTACGTCGACGGCACGCTTGGTCAAGTCGCGCTGCCGGTCGTCTATTGCACCGCGAAGATCAACTCGCTGGGCTGCACGCCGACGATCGGATTCAGCGGTTTTCCGAGCGCGACGCTCGGTTCAGGTTTCACGCTCAGCGCAAGCAACGTGATCAACAACAAGCCCGGTCTGTGCATCTACAGCAACGGCGGCCAGGCCGCGGTGCCGTTCCAAGCCGGCCTGCGCTGCGTCAACACGCCGATCAAGCGCTCGGTTCCGCTGAACTCGGTCGGCAATGCGCCGCCGAACGACTGCTCGGGTGCCTACTCGCTCGACATGAACGCTTTCGCCGTGGGCGCACTGGGCGGAACTCCCGCGCTATTCCTCGCGACACCCGGGACCGTCGTCGATGCGCAGTTTTGGGGACGCGACAATGGATTTGTCGCGCCGAACAACTCGACGTTGAGCGACGGGCTCGAGTTCGCGATCACGCCCTGAGCGAAAGGCCTGGTCTTGGATCTTGCCGCGGATACTCAAGCGAGCCGCGCGAAACGCTCCTCAGCCAGGCTGTAATTCCTACCTCGCGGCGCAGGCCGCTCTACCCGCAGGGGCCCGCCTTGCAACACCCGCTCGAAGCTCGCTGTTGATAGGCGACGACGTTCTGGTGCCGGTCAAATTCGACGTGGCAGCAGGCATCGACGAGTTCTCGCAGGTGTTCGCGTCCGCGCTGGACGCGACTCTTCGTCGCTGGAAGCGAAAGGCCCAGTTGCTTGGCGATCTCGGGCTGGGAAAGCCCCTGCACGTCGGCCATCTCGACGGCTTGGCGATGCTCCGCGGAGAGCTGCGAGTTGAGATAGCCCTCCAACCACGAATTCACTTCCGCATTGAAATTCTCGTCGGGCATGGCCGACTCCTCGACACGCTCCGGCTCTTCGAGTTCCACGCCTTGCGTGTGCCTGTGATGATCGCCGAGCACGTTGCGCGCGATGCGATAGACCCAGGCGCCCAGGCGAGCCTCGTCGTTGACGCTGCCGAGGCCCGCATGCACGCGCAGGAAAGTTTCCGCCACCAGGTCTTCGACCATGTGCTCGTCGCCGACGCGGCGACGGAAGAAGCCGCTGAGTTTCTCGCGCATCGAGCTCCACAGGTCCTCGCTGGTCGTGGCCATGAAACTCCTACTTGGAGCAGCACGCGGCGGCGGCGGCGCTCGGGACGCAGCAACTCGAACTCACGTCCGCGCTCGGCACGCAGCAACTCGAATTCGCGGCAGCACGCTGATTCACATCTGCACCGGTGACGACGAACACTTCCCACGGATTGCCGTCGGGGTCTTCGACCCAGACCTTGGTCTGCACGGCGTAGCAGCAGGCAGTTTCCTCTTCCACGCGTGTCGCAAGACCCACGGCTTTGAAGCGCGCGATCATCGCTTCGACGGCGTCGGTCGACTGCACTTGCACGCCGAAGTGCTGCTGGCCGCCATGGCGCGCGAAAGGCCCGCTTCGACCTTC
>JANMRV010000828.1:0-5009 GCA_031388685.1 Planctomycetota bacterium | reverse complement strand
GCTAGCGCGAATCAAGCACAATCATGCGGGGCAGTCTCGTGGACCCGCGCGGCGTGGCCTTGCGCACGCTGAAGATCGAGAGCAGCGGCGGGGGGGCGGCTGCTACACTGCGCGGCCTTCCGCTCCCCGACCGAATCCGGCAGCAGGGTGGCATCGCGCCGCCCCTTACGCGCCGGGTCCCATTCGGTCGGTCTCCAATCGCAAGCCGCAGCACCACTCCCGTGAGAGAAGTCGTCCTCGTCAGCGCCGCTCGCACTCCGATCGGCAAGTTCCAAGGAGCCCTTGCGGGCTTCAAGTCGACCCAGCTCGGGAGTCTGGCGATTCGCGAAGCGCTAGCTCGCGCGAAGGTCGCCCCTGGTGAGGTAGATGAAGTGATCATGGGCTGCGTTCTCGCGGCCGGCCTCGGGCAGAACCCGGCGCGCCAGGCGGCGATCGGCGCCGGCGTGCCGAACACCGTGGGCAGTTTCACGGTCAACAAAGTCTGCGGATCCGGCCTGAAGGCCGTGATGCTCGCCGCCCAGGCGATTCGCGCCGGAGACGCCGATGTGATTGTCGCCGGCGGGATGGAAAGCATGAGCAACTCGCCCTACCTGATGCCCGATGCCCGCAACGGCATGCGCCTAGGCCACAGCAAGGTGATCGACTCGATGGTCTGGGACGGCCTGTGGGACATCTACAACGATTTCCACATGGGCAACACCGCCGAATTAGTGGCGGCGAAGTACGAGATCACTCGCGCGGCGCAGGACGCTTTTGCCGCGAACTCGCACAGGAAGGCCTCCGAGGCGACCGCGGCCGGCCGCTTCGACGCCGAGAAATTCGCGGTGATGATCCCGCAGCGCAAAGGCGAGCCACTGGCCTTCACCACCGACGAGAGCGTGCGCTCCGACACGACGGCTGAGGGCATCGCCAAATTGCGCCCCGCGTTCAAGACCGATGGTTCGGTGACCGCCGCGAACGCGTCTTCGATCAACGACGGCGCCGCCGCGGTCGTGGTCATGAGCGCCGAGCGCGCGCAGAAATTGAAACTCGCGCCGCTCGCGCGCATCAGCGCTTACGCGACCTCGGGCTCTGCACCCGAGTGGGTCATGATGGCGCCCGAAGGCTCGATCCGCTCCTGCGCGAAGAAGCTGGGCAAGAATCCGCAGGACTTCGATCTGCACGAGATCAATGAAGCCTTTTCAGCCGCGGCACTGGCCCTGGTGCGCGTGCTCGACCTCGACGCGAACAAGGTCAACGTCAACGGCGGTGCGGTGGCGCTCGGCCACCCGATCGGCGCCTCGGGGTGTCGTGTGCTCGTGACCCTGCTGCACGCCATGCGCCAACGCCAGGCGAAGACCGGCATGGCTTCGCTGTGCCTGGGCGGCGGCAATGCCGTTTCGCTCGCGCTGGAGGCGCTCTGATTTCGTGGCGGGGCTGATCGGAGAAGTTGCTGTGATCGGCGCGGGCACCATGGGCAATGGCATAGCCCAGACCTTCGCGTCCTGCGGAGCGAACGTGCGCCTGATCGACGTCGCTCCCGCCGCGCTCGACAAGGGCATGGCGGCGATTCGCACGAGCCTCGAGCGCTTCGTCAAGAAGGGCACGCTGACTCAGGCAGACGGCGAAACGAGCCTCGCTCGCATTCAACCTTCCGGCCGCGTCGAGGATGCCGCCGGCGCGCAACTTGTCGTCGAAGCGATTGTCGAAAGGGTCGACGTCAAAGCCAAGGTCTTCAAGACGCTCGACGCGGTCTGTCCGACCGGGACGATCCTGGCGACGAACACTTCGTCGATTTCGATCACGCAGATCGCCGCAGCGACTTCGCGCGCGGACCGCGTGATCGGCATGCACTTCATGAATCCGGTCCCGCTGATGAAGCTGGTCGAAGTCATCCGCGGCCAGGAGACTTCCGATGCGACGACTGCAACCGTGGTCAGCTGCTCGCAGGCGCTCGGCAAGACGCCGGTCGAAGCCCAGGACTATCCGGGTTTCGTGTCCAATCGCGTCTTGATGCCGATGATCAATGAAGCCGTGTACTGCCTGATGGAGGGCGTGAGCTCGCGCGAAGGCATCGACACGGTGATGAAGCTCGGCATGAATCACCCGATGGGGCCGCTGGCCCTGGCCGACTTGATCGGACTAGATGTTTGCCTCGACATCTTGAACGTGCTGCATGACGGCCTCGGTGATCCCAAGTATCGCGCCTGTCCGCTGCTCAAGCGCATGGTCGCGGCGGGTCGCCTGGGCAAGAAGAACGGCAAGGGCTTTTACGACTACGCCTGAACGGCGCCCCAACTCGGAACTCAGCGCTCAAGCACTATGGATTTTGGTCTGACGGAAGAACTCGAGCTGATCTCCAAGCTCGCGCGCGATTTTGCCGAGCAGGAACTCTTTCCACGCGCCGCGCGCCACGATCGCGAAGGCGCGCTCGATGCGGCTGTGTTCCAAGGCCTGACCGAATTGGGCTTTTGGGGCCTGACCGTACCTGAGGAATTCGGTGGCTCGGGCCTGGGCAACCTCGCACTGTGCCTGGTGCTCGAAGAGATCAATCGCGGCTGTGCTTCGACCGGCGTCACGCTGTCGGTGCACAACTCGCTGGTCTGTGCGCCGCTGATAAAATTCGGCACACAGCAGCAGAAACAGACCTGGCTTCCGCGACTTGCGACGGGCGAGATCCTCGGCGCGTACTGCCTGACCGAACCCGACTCCGGCTCGGACGCCGCCGCACTTGCCACGCGCGCGCTGAAGGACGGCGACGAGTACGTGCTCGACGGCACGAAGATCTGGGTCACCTCAGGATCGATCGCCGGCATGCTGATCGTCTACGCGCGCACGAATCCGAGCGTGCCGAAGGCCAGCGGCATCACAGCGTTCCTCGTCGATCCGAAGACGGAGGGCGTCGACGTGGGCAAGCACGAATTGAAGTGCGGCATCCGCGGCTCGCCCGCGGTCGAGATCGTGTTCAGCGGCGCGCGCGTGCCGGCCTCGAACGTGCTCGGTCAGCTCGACCGCGGATTCCAGATCGCACTCGACACGCTCGACGGCGGCCGCATCGGCATCGCCAGCCAGGCCATCGGGATCGGACGCGCCTGCCTCGAAGCCTCGATCAAGTACTCGAAGGAGCGCCAGCAGTTCGGCAAGCCGATCGCCGGCTTTCAGGCCATCCAGTGGAAGCTCGCCGACATGGCCACGCGGCTCGACGCGGCGCGTTTGCTTGTGCAGCGCGCGGCCTGGCTGCGCGATCGCAAACTGCCCTGCGGACCGCAGGCGGCCCAGGCCAAACTGGCGGCAAGCCTGGCGGCGAATTTCGCCGCGGACGAGTGCCTGCAGATCCACGGCGGCGCGGGTTACACCGACCATTTCCAGGTCGAGCGACTGTTCCGCGACGCGCGCATCACCGAGATTTACGAGGGCGCGACGGATATCCAACGGCTCGTGATCGCGCGTTCGCTGCTTGCCTAACCCAAGCGGACGGAGCGAGGCCCATCGTCGTGAGCGCACCGACAGCAGCAAGCCTCTGTGAGCGTCTGCTTCAGGGCGATCGCGCCGCGCTCTCGCGCATGATTTCCTGGGCCGAGAACGGCGACCCGCGTTTCGGTCCGGCGCTCGACCTCGTCTACACCAGGGTCGGACGCGCCGCGCGCAGCGGCTTCACCGGCCCGCCCGGCGCGGGCAAGAGCACGCTGGTCAACGAAGTGGCCAAGGCCTATCGCCAGCGCGGCAGCACGGTCGGTGTTCTCGCGGTCGATCCTTCGAGCCCCTTCAGCGGCGGCGCCCTGCTGGGCGACCGCATCCGCATGGAGGATCGCACGCTCGATCCCGGCGTTTTCATCCGCTCGATGGCCAGCCGCGAGAGTCGCGGGGGAATCGCCCAGGCCACGGTCGATGCCTGCGACGTGATGGACGCCTTCGGCCTCGAGCAGATCCTGATCGAGACTGTCGGAGTCGGCCAGGCCGAGTACGATGTCGTCTCGGCAGCGGACACGATCGTGGTCGTGCTCTGTCCAGGCGCTGGTGATGGAATCCAAGCCATGAAGGCGGGCTTGCTCGAGGTCGCGGACGTACTGGTCGTCAACAAGTCCGATCTGCCCGGCTCGGATCGCCTGGCCGACGATCTCGAGGAAGCGCTGCACGTGCGCTTCGGCCGCGAGGCCGATTTTCCGGTGCCGGTCGTTTCGCTCAGTGCCGCCAGCGGCGCGGGCGTCGACCTGCTGCTCGCCGCCATCGACAACCACAAGGCCTGGCTCGCCGCGCACGATCTCCAAAGTCTGCGCCTCTCCAAGCGTGCCGAGCGCGTGCGCCAAGTCGTCGACGCCGAAATTTCCTCCGCGCTCTGGACCGTCCGCGGCTGGAATGCGCTTGTGCGTTCCAGGCTCCAGCACGGACACTCGCCGCATCGAGTCGCCGCGGAGATCGCTTCCCGCGTGCAGGCCCAGATCCCCTCACCTGAAGGGCAACGTTCATGACCAAACAAGCAGAGAGCGGACAGAAGAGCCCGCTGAAGAGCGTCGATGCGCGCGCACAGTGGGAGTCGCTGTTCAAGGCGGCGAAACTGCGCGACGCGAACTTCACTTCGATCTCCGGCGCCGAATTGAAGCCGCTGTACGGGCCCGAGGACGCGCCGCTCGACGTCGAAGGCGATCTCGGCCTGCCCGGTTCGTTCCCGTTCACGCGCGGCGTGCATCCGACGATGTACCGCGGCCGCCTGTGGACGATGCGCCAGTTCGCGGGCTTCGGCTCGGCGCAACAGACCAACGAGCGTTTCAAGTTCTTGCTCGAACTCGGCCAGACCGGACTCTCGACCGCCTTCGATTTTCCGACGTTGATGGGGTACGACTCCGACCATCCTTTCGCCGAAGGCGAAGTCGGACAGGTCGGCGTGGCGATCTCGAGTCTCGAGGACATGCAGACGATGATGGCCGGCATCCCGATGGCCGACGTCTCGACCTCGATGACGATCAACGGGCCGGCGCCGATCCTGCTGGCGTTCTACATCGCGTGCGGCGAGCGGCACGGCGTCGCGCCGG
>JANMRV010000821.1:0-7977 GCA_031388685.1 Planctomycetota bacterium | reverse complement strand
CAGCGTTCCGGCGCTGGAACCGAAGATCACGCTTCAGCAACCGGTGAGCGACAAGTTCCTCACCAAGGAAAAGAAGATCAATCTCGTCGTGCGGGTCGAAGATCAGAACCTAGAGAGCGTGCTGCTCGGTGGCAGGGACATGCAAGCCGGCGCTGACTCGACCTGGCACGCTGATCAGGTGGACTTGCCCAACGAAGGGCCGAACTCGCTGACCATCACTGCCAAGGACAAGGCGAATCAAACGCAGTCCCTGCCCTTGACGGTGACGCGCGACACTGACCCACCGAAGCTGCTTGCCGAATCCGAACCGACCCCCGGTACGCGCTTCGACCTTGGCACGACGGTGCAGGCGCGCCTTGTCTTCAGCGAGAACATCGCGGCCGTGATCGTCGACGGAAAGAAAACCGTGGCCATTGGCGCGAAGGCGGCCCTTTCGGTCCAGGTCCCGACGAGTGGCGGCGATTGGAAGATTACCGGCACCGCGCGCGACCTGGCCGGCAACGAAGCTCCGTTCGAGTTGAAGCTCAGCAGCCCAGCGGCGGCGCTGCCGGTACCGGAACCTGGACCCGGCCCTGTCAATCCCGGTCCAGCAACCGTGGTGGAGTCCAGCCCCAAGCTGCCGGCGGGTTTCGAGAACCCTGACAAGAGCCCCGCCGGCAAGGATGGTTGGGCGAAACGGATTCGCGAACCGAAGAGCGGCATCGAATTCGTGCTCATCGAGCCAGGCGCGTTCGACATGGGCTCTCCGCCCAAGGAATCCGATGGGAAAATCAAGGACGAGCTGCTCCACAAAGTGACGATCACCAAGCCTTTCTACATGGCTGAGTGCGAGACGACACAGCTGCAATATCGAAACGTCATTCCGAAGGCGTCGCCGAGCAAGTTCAAGGGCGACGCGAGGCCCGTGGAAAGCGTGACTTGGAAACAGGCGGACGAGTTCTGCCAAAAAATCGGATGTGAGCTCCCGACGGAAGCTCAGTGGGAATATGCGTGCCGCGCGGGCAGCACGCAGGCATTTTCCACAGGCTCCACACTGGGAGTGGACCAGGCCCGCCAGAATGGAAAGTATGCGTGGGACATCGTGCAGGACAGCGGCAAAGTGAAAGGTCCCGCAGACGTGAAGAGCTTCAAGCCGAACGACTGGAAGCTCTGGGACATGCACGGAAACGTCGCGGAATGGTGCCGTGACGGATACGCCCCCTACAGCTCCTCGCCGGTGAGCGATCCGGTGGGGCCGAGTGCGAAAGAACTCAATCTCCGCGGCGGCGGCTGGATGCAGCCTGCGACCGAATGCCGCTCGGCAAATCGAGACAAGTGGGGCGCCACCGAAAAGGATGAGAACACCGGATTCCGCTGCGTGAAAACGCTGCCCTGAGCGTCGAAAAATCGCGGCTCACCGTGCCAACGAAAAAAGGCCGGCCGTGCGCACGCAACGAAGCGCGCACACGGCCGGCCTTGCAAGGCTCAGAATCCGTAGCCGACCGTCAGACCGTACTGAACGTAATCAGCGTCCGTGCTGAACCCGCCAATCGAGAGGCTCGAACCCAATAGAGCGCGGACATCGAGGCCGACATTCACGCGTGCAATCGTGTAGTAGGCTCCACCGTGCGCGTAGAACGCAAACGAATCATCAGAAGCTCCGATGAAGGTTCCGCCGCCGTTGTTGATCCCGAACGTGCTCCAGACATAGGCCGCCCCCGCGCCGACGTAAGGATGGATTCCGCTCTCTCCGACGCTGAAGGTCTTACGAGCGCCGAGAGAGATTTCGGTCGACTGGCCGAAAGCACCCTGGGAGTCATCCTTCGCATAAAAGAATCCGGCCTCGACCCCGACCCAATCGGCCGGCCGGTAGGAGTCGAATTCCAATCCGATGCTGAACTGCCCGTCGACCGGCTCCCAGTCACTGCTGCTCGACATATCCCGCTGACCCAGGAATGCGGTCAGCGAAGCAATGTCCTGGTCCCGATAGTCGCCCTTGTCCAGCGGGATCGAAGCGAGCGACAGCGGCTCGGCGAGGGTGCTCGGGGTAACGGGCGGCGTCACGACGCCCCCACCTGTGACTGACGCGATGCCAAGCAGCGATGCCATCGAAAGAAGGACCATGTAGGACTCCTGCGGGTTGAATTTGGGGGATCGGGATGAGCAAGGAACGCTCCGCGCAGAGGAGCACCCCCGCGCTAGGACCATCCAAGGCGGTCAGGAGCCTACGAAGCCCCCCGGCCCAGGGCAAGCGCGCTCGAAAGCCTTCACCGCGATGCCCGGGGCCTCGAACCCCTCACGGGCAGGCGTTGTACTGGACCGCGTCGGAAAGGAAGCTCCCGTTCGCGGTAGAGTCGCGGCCCCACCATTGGACGTTGATGCGCTGGCCGACCGTGCTCAGGAACGGCGCGGGATTCCCTCCGGCGTTGCCCGAAGCGAAGGCGTTCATGTCGATGCGGAACAGGGCGTCGCAGAAAGCGCCCTGCGTACCTCCGATCGAGATCGACGCCGGACCGCGTTTGATGCCGATCGGCGCGACGCACAGCGTGCCGCCCTGGAAGGGAGCGTTCGAAGCTCCGTTCGCACTGTACAACAAAAGGCCCTGTTTGCCCGCGCGCGCGCCGCCGGCCTCGATCGAGAATCCGCTGGTCAACGTTGCACTCGGTGCGCCGATGAACGAAATCGCGGGCAGACCGCCGCAGGAGTTGAGCTTGGCGGCGCAATAGACGAACGGCGCGCCGTCGCAGGGCGTCGCGCTGAAGCCCAATATCGCTGAGAGGCCCGTGTTTCCCTGTTCGTCGCTCGCGACGACGCGATACGTGACCTGGCCCACGAACAGACCCGGGATCTCACCACGGAAAACCTGCGCTCCCGACCAACGCATCGCCACCGCGACGAAAGCGCCGCCGTTGTGTGAATACTCGAGCCGAACATCGGCGAAAGCGGTCAAGTAGTCCTCCGCATTGTCCAGGACCTGCGCGCGAACGATGGTCGGATACGTGCTCGCCGCGCGCGTGGGCGCCTGTTCGAGCCGCGGGATACGCGGTGCGAATGTGTCGGCGACGCCGGAAGTGTTGTCGAGCAGCGCATTCGCCTCGTTCTGGTCGTTGCAGACCATGATGTCGATGTCGCCGTCGGCGTCGACATCGCAGCCGTCCGAAGCCCACGACCGTGTGCTGTCGACGGGCAACACCCCTGCCAATGTCGTGAAGACGTAGCCACCGGCGCTGCCGCTGTTCGTCTGCATGCGTTCCTGACCGCCGAGGCGCGTCATGAAAACATCGAGGTCGCCATCGTGGTCGTAGTCGATCAGGTCCGACTCGCTTTCGCGCGGGCAGGAGTTGGCCACGGAGGTCGCCGCGAACGCGCCGGCGCCGTCGTTCGTCAGCACGACATCGCAGAAGTTGACCCAGTTCATGCCGTAGATGTCCAGGTCGCCGTCGTTGTCCAAGTCGCCGAAGACCTGCTGATACTTGCCCGATCCGCTCGACCAGTTGGGCGCGAACACGGCGTTCGAAACATCGCGCAGCGCGAGCGCGCCGCCCTGCTCGACCAGGAGATTCCTGAAGATCCGCGGCAGTTCGTATTTCTCGCCGTGCAGGAGATCGATGTCGAAATCGCCGTCGATGTCGCCTAAGTTGGCCGACATGCCGACCGTGGCGACATCGGCGAACTGGCCGCTCGCGTCCGTGGTCTGATGCTGTTGCAGACCCTGGGCCCACAGCGCGGGATTTCCATTCGCGATGTCCGTGCCGGAAAGCTGGAAGCCGGAAGGATTGAATTCCTCGAACAGGCCGGTCCCGTCGTTCAGGAAAATGCGCGCGGGCACGTTGCCGCCCGAGAGCGAGCCGTAGGTGCTCTGAAAAAGATCGTGGAAACCGTCGTTGTCGAGATCGGCGAAGGCCGAATCGCAGGACCAGTCGATGTAACCGCCGGCGACGAGCACGACGCTCTGCGCGACGGACGAGGACGTGCTCGCATTGTTGACGCCCAAGTTGCGATAGCGCGTCGCAGTCTGGTCGCTGAAGAAACCCGGCGTGCCGCCCTGCGCTCCGCCCATGTTGATCCACCAGCGATTCGTCTGGTTGGAGATCTGCGAGGTATTCGACGTGAACAGGTCCGCGTCGCCGTCCTCGTCGACGTCGACGAAGTCCACGTCGCGGCTCGCATCGATCAGCACCGGCAACTGGATCGCCGTGCGATCCTCGAAGACACCGAGCGTTCCGCCCTGGGCGCCGCCCAGGTTGATCCACAGGCGATTCTGGTCGTTCCCGAAGTCGCCGCCGTCGGCGAAGATCGCGTCGAAGTCGCCGTCGAGGTCCACGTCGGCGAAGTCGACGTTCTCCGTGTAGGAGTTGTTGAACGGCGCGCCCTGCGGTATGCGGCCTGGCGCGAATTGAAAGGTCTGCGCCGAGGCGCCGGCGGAGAAGCAGGCCGCAAACAAGAGCACCAGGCTCAGTCGGACCTTAGGCACCCGCGTCAAGGTTGAGTTCATGTCGCCCCTCCAGTCGAACCTTAGCGCGAGCAAGGCAACTCGTGACGGTTTTCGCCGACATGGGGCATTGCCCCCCGCCATTGGAACGAAAACTCTGTCCAGGTCCGCCGCCCTCTGCCCGCGGCCGGCTTCCGCGGTCCGCCCCGGCCGCCAGGACCTTTCCCACGTGGGAGCTTTGTGACATCTTGGCGCGCCTCTGACCAGAGCTGAGGATGACCCACTTGCTGCGAAAATTCCCTGCCGTCTTACTGCTCCTGTGCACGACACTCGGCCTTGCGCTTGGGGCCCCGCTCGCGCACACACCGCGGCAGGCTTCGGCGAGGACGAATTACTTCACTCACGAAAGGCACGTTTCTTCGGCCTGGTCTAGCGAGGTCGCGAAGAAATCGAAGACCAAGCGCGACGGTGAGGTCCCGCGCGACTGCCTGGGCTGCCACGACTATCGCAAGGACGTGCCGCTCGCGGAACTGGCCAAGCCGACGGATCGTTGTGAGCGCTGCCACGACCCGGACGGCTACTGGAAGACGAATGACCAGACGGTCAATCGCGACAAGGCCCGCGTCGATCCGAAGAACGAGGCGACGAGGCTGTTCAAGCACTCGAGCCACCTCGTGTCCGCCAATGGGAAACCGATCGACTGCGCGGAATGCCACTATGAAGATGCGGGCACGAAGGACACGCCCGCTTGGCGGATCAAACTCCCCAGCGACAACGCCGAGAACAAGTCGTACTGCACGAAGTGCCACAACAATGCGAAGCCCGCGGAGCAGTGGACCGAACAGGAACGCAGCAGCCGCAAGGCTTTCAATGCCGGCCTGACCGAAGAAGCGGCCAAGCGCTCGCGATCGTCCGGCGCGCGCGCTCCGCTGGTTTTCAGCCACGCCGCGCACCTCGATGCCAAGGAACTGGCCGGCGGAAATCCGGCGAAGTGCCAGGTGTGTCACACCTCGCTGAAAGACTCCAAGCCGGAGTCGCTCGCCGAAACCCAATTCGACACCAACGCCTGCGAGAGCTGCCACACGGGCATGGAGTTCACTCCATCGGCGAAGCGCGAAGACGGCACGAAGCTCACGGTCAGCAGTCCGACGGCCGGCGTGTTCTCGCACGCCCAGCACGTCGCCGGCGGCACTCCGAAAAATGGCGCCACCAAGCCCATCGGCGACAGCGGCTGCCTGGCCTGCCATGTGTTCGAAACCACAGCCACGCGCCCCGAGGGCGCGCGCACGTTCATGCTCAAGCCGTTCCTGCAACCCGGCAACGGCGAGGGCGCATTCCAGGGCTGCGTCGTGTGCCACACGGAAATCAAGATCCAGGACCACGGCAACACGGACGAATGCGCTCAGTGCCACATCGTGGAAGCGGGATCGATGGCCAAGAATGGCGCCATGAAGTCGAATCGTCCGCTCGACAGCGTCGCGCGCGTCGATGCGGCGAGCTTCACGTTCGAACTCCAGAGCCACAAGTTCATCTCCAAGGGCCAGACCGAGGACGCGCCGCAAAGTTGCGCGGAGTGCCACAAGGCCAAACTCGAGTTGCAGCCGTCGCGCATCAAGGACCGAGTCTTCGACCACGCGACGCACCTGCCCCGGGACATTGCGACGCTGCCGGCCGCGGCAAAAACTGCGGCCTGCGAGAAGTGCCACGCGGACGTCGCGAACTCCGGCACGCTCAAGGACATCCAGCAAATCTACGCCGCCGAGGCGTGCTTCGAGTGCCACGGCATAGCCGGCGCGATTCCAACGCTCGAAAAAAATCCGCGCGAACAGCTGTACCGCTTCGATCACAAAAAACACGTTGGCGCGCAGGCGGTCGACGGCCACACCGTCTCGTGCGCCGACTGCCACCTGAGCCAAGGGCCGGATGAAACGGCGAAGATCGTACTAGCCGCAAAAGTCGCCGAATGCACGTTGTGCCATGGGCATTCCGACAAGGCGGACGCGCGCATCAATCGCTTCACGAAGGCGGCGGTGGTGTCCTGCACGCTGTGCCATGTGGCTGGAGTACCGGCCAAGGGCGAAGTCGTGCCCGTGGGCCGCGCAAGGCTACTGGTCAAAGGGAACGGCTCCCAGGAACACACGGGCGAGGGCCAGTGCACGCAGTGCCACATCCTTCGCGACGAGGCCTTTGATGACAATTCGCGCGTCAAGCCGAACGCCAAACCGATCGAAGTCTTCTGGCAGACCAAGCACGATTTCGAATCACCGCACGAGGCGCGCCTCAATCTGAAAAAGATGCCGAATGCTTCGCCGGAGCAGAAGGACATGGCGCGCTACTTTTCCAACGATGTCGCCTGCATCGACTGTCATTGGGCTTCGGTCGCCAAGGTCCTCGATCAGGAAGTCGTCTGGAAGGGCGCGGCGAAATCCAGCACCTTGGGGCGGGTAAAAACGTTGCTCTCGAATCCGAGCTGGCATCGCAACTACCGCCAACTCGAAGGCAAGAACCTCGGCGGTCCTGGCAGCGACTATCCCAGCGGATTTCCCGGAGCGGTGCCGTCCAAGACGCAGTGAGCTTGCGGCTCGCTCAGCGCTTGGCTTCGGGCAGCGACCAGTGGAACCAGCCGCGGTTGAAGGCATGGCAATCGACGCACAGCGAGCCGCGCGCGCCGGGGATCGACAGATCGCCGACCACGCTCGAGTTCTTCATGTTCTCGATGTCGTGGCACTTGGCGCAGCCTTCGATCGCCGGTGAGCCGTCCTGGGCCATGTAGGTCATGTGCCCGGCTTCTGCCGTGCCGCCGAAATGGTTGAAGTTCAGCGCCGCCGGCCAGTCGTCACGCGAGGGACGCTTGCCCTGGAAGAGGATCGCGCTGCCTGAGCCCGCTGCGGCGCCTTCCGGGTGGCAGAACGTGCACGCGCCGCCAGCGATGCGCTGGTGATCGCTGTGGCACTTCGTGCAGTCCAAGACGCCTTCGAGCAGTTGCGGCACGGCGCGCGGGTCCCCGTCGGCCGCGCCCTTGAAGGTGTGACAGGCAAAGCAGCCGCCTTCGATCTTCGCGTGGGTCTTGTGCGGAAAATCGGTGCGTGTTTCGGTCTTGCGCTCGCTGACCTGCTCGCTCACGGCAGCTTGATTCGCCGGCCGGCTGGGATCGTCGTGACAAGTCTTGCAGGCTTGGCTCAGGTCCATTTTTTGCGCTCCGGCGAGCGTCGTCGAATCCCACTGCGCGGCGTGACACGTCAGGCAGCTTTCCTGACTCAGACTCGCCTGCGCGGACTTCGACGTGGGCCACAGCGTTTCCACATGACTGCCGTGCAAGAAACTCGCCGCGGGCACGACCAGTCCGCCCTCCAGCGTCTTGGGATCGCCATGGCACTGTGCGCACTGAGCCTTGTCGGCGGAAGCTTGCACGTGCTGGCCGTGCGCAATGCGCCGGATGCCAAAGCTGCGCTGCACGATCTCGCGCTCGGCCTGCTTCAACTCAGGCTTCGGCTGATGTTGATCGTCTTCCGCGTGACATTGCAGGCACTGCTCGCCGCGACCGTGCCAGCTCATCGTCTGCATCA
>JANMRV010000814.1:0-1061 GCA_031388685.1 Planctomycetota bacterium | reverse complement strand
CGCTCTGGAGATGCGGACGCTTCGATCGCCATGCAACGCAGCCGTCATCGCCGAACCGAGGTCCGTGTGCGCGAATCGAAAGCCGAGCGCCAAAAATCGCGTGGGCAGCGCGCGTTGACTCGCGAGCAACGCCGACGCGGCTTCGCCGAGCGCGGCGTGCAAGGCGAACTCTGGCACGGGGAGGATCGTCGGGCGTCCGAGTGTCCGGCCCAAGGCGCGCGTGAATTCCGCATTGGTCACGGGCTCCGTCGCCGTCGCATTGAACGCGCCGCTCATTTTCGGATCGACGAGCGCGCGCAGGTACATTTCCAGGAGGTCGTCGAGGTGGATCCACGGAATGTACTGACGGCCCGACCCGATGCGCCCGCCGACGCAAAGCTTGAAGGGGAGTTGCATCGCGCCAAGCACGCCGCCTTCTGGGCCAAGCACGATGCCTGTGCGCAGGCAGACGACGCGTGCGCCCTGGCTTTTCGCATTCTCGGCGGATTGCTCCCAATCGACGCAGAGTTGCGCGAGGAAGTCGTCGCCGGGCTTAGCGTCTTCGCCGAGGATTTCGTCGCCGCGGTTGCCGTAGTAGCCGACGGCGCTCGCGCCGACAACGACGCGCGGCTTGCGCTTGCATTTTGCCATCGCCGCGACCAGTCGGTTCGCGAGTCCGATGCGACTGTCGTGAAGTGCCGTGCGGCGCGCTGCGCTCCAGCGTTTTCCGACGACCGGTTCGCCGGCGAGGTGCACGATCGCATCGCAGGTCTCGAGTTGGCGCTCGAGTTCGGCCGCACTCGCACTGGCCGCCGGCAGCTCAAGCAGCTCGACTTGCGCCGACAGCAAATTCCTGGCGCGCGCCGGAGCGCGCACCAGCGCCAGGACCCGATGGCCATCCCGCTCGAGCCGCAGGCAGAGCGCCCGGCCAACGAACCCGGTGGCCCCGGTGACGAGGACTCTCATATTAAGGAAGGGCTAGCAGGGGGCTGGGGCGCGGATGGGGTCCGTACAGCATCGGCCGGTACGGCGATACGGTACCAGGTTCGACTTCTGCGCCTCCCGCCGCCGGCGGAGGCGCA
>JANMRV010000804.1:0-4412 GCA_031388685.1 Planctomycetota bacterium | reverse complement strand
GCAGCGCGCCCTCGTGGTTCGGACGCGGGTCCTCGTAACGCCACACGGCCTTGCCGGCCTGCGCGCCGCTGAGAGCCGTGAGCGAGACGCCGAGCGGCCGCTCGGGTACGTCGTGGGGACCGCCGCGCGCGTGCAAGATAGCCGGACCGCCGGCAGTGGCGACCAACGTCGGCGCGTTGTAATGCGTGAGCGCGTCGGTGCTCTTCCACAGGAACTCGCCGCTGCTTGCCTCGAGGCCGACGAGCCGATTCCAGCGGCCGTGCAGTTCGGCCGGATCGGCGCCGGGGGCCGCGAACGGCTGCATGTGCACGAGCACGGAGCGCGCGCCGTCGCGAACCAGGAACGGTTCGAACTGCTTGTTGAACGGTCCGTCGAAGGTCGGTGTGAAGCGCTTCTCAAAGACGAGCTCGCCCGCGTGGGTGAAGCACGCGATCGTCCCGCCGCCGTTCGTGAACCACACGTGCGTCGCATCGGCCACGGGCGAGGCGCTGGTCGCGTCGCTGAAGGGATAGGAGTAGATCGAAGGCACTTCGCCGCTGACGCGACGCGTCCACAGGATCTTGCCTGTGCGCGTATCGAGAGCGTGGGCCTCGATGTCCCTGCCGACGACGGAGCGGCCTTCGATCGCGTGCGAAAAGCGCGCGCGCTCAGTCTCGTCGAGCGTTTTCTGCGCGCGGTAGGGCGCCATCGTCGCGACGAAGATCTTCTCGCCTACGATCGTGATCCCGCCCTGGCCCGTCTCCGGCAGCGGCGTGCGCCACAACAGGTTTTCGCCCGTGCGCGCACTGAAGCGCAGCGGCGGCGCGAGACCTTCGGCGCTCCAATCCCCGCGCGGCCCCGCACCCTGGGGCCAGTCGGCGGTCTGCGCGGGCGCGCCGCAGGAAACGGCGGCCAGGAGCAGCGCGGTGGAAATCACAGCGCGATCGTAGCCGCGCAGTCCTGGAATGACGAGTTCAACGAAACGGCGAGTCCATCGATCCTTGGGCGGAGCGCTAAGTCAGGCTCCCCTACCTGAGCCGCTCGACACGTTCGCAGTCGGACTCGGACGCGTTTCACGCGCTAGCGCGCTTGCGCGCGCCAAGAACGAAGCGGCAACAGTTCGGATGAGAGTGCCGGCCGACAGAAATCGGATGCGCGCCGGCCAGAGTCCCGTGCAAAAACAGTTCGGAGTGGAGCCAGACCGTACCTCCGTGCCTGCGAGCATGGACAGTCACCGGCGCCCGAGGCATTCTGTCGGCATGTGCCGTCGAGTCATCTTTCGGCGAGAACTCCCTCGCCTGCCGGGCAAACGACACATCGACTTGCCGGACACGTTCAGCGCCGCAAGCGCTTTTGCGCGATGAAGGCCGTGCAAGGTTCATCGCCGGCAATATCTTCGCGCGTGTTCGAGCGGCTCGATGGAGAGCCTCGCCGCGGCACGCTCGCGAAGCTGCCCCGGCGAGAGTACCCGTGATGGCTGCCGGCGCCGGATTCACGCTGCGCGACGCGGAATTCGACGAGAATTACCTCGCCTTGGTGCGCCTGCAAGTGCGCAAGAGCCGTTTCTTCATCGCGAACAACTTGAACCGTGACTTCGTCGGCACGCGCGGTTTCTCGGTGGTTTTTCGCCACACGGAACTCGCGCGCGTGTTGGCCGAGTTCCCCTGGAGCAAGCCCTACCTCGACCGCGCGCTGCGCTCCGATTGCAATGCGTTCTACCTGAACCCGCTGCAGCTCACGCAGGGTTCGCATGTCAACTCGCACATCGACCGCAGCCTGCGCGCGTACATCACGGACATCGATCCGCCGCGCGCGGTCAGCGTGCTCTACGTGGACGTGCCCCGCGGCATGCAGGGCGGCGAACTGGTGCTGCGCCGCGGCAAGAAGTTCCTCGGCCGCATCGCGCCCAAGCAGGGCCTTTTCGTCGAGTTCGACGGCGATCTCGACCACGCCGTCGAACGCGTCGACACGCCGGGTCTGCGGCTCAGCGTCGTTTGCGAACAGTACGCGCTGCTCGAGGACGAGCTCGCCCTGGTGCCTGAGTACCTCGTCGAGTCGCGCGCGAAGCGCTATTGAAGATGAAGGGAGTCACGCGCAGCAGGATTCCCACCGGTACCATTTGAGGCCGGGCAGCGCCTCGGCAAGGGGACCGTCATGAAGACCCCCATACAGAAAGCCTCATCGGATTCGAGCCCCTTCCGGCGGCTGGAACTGGGCCTGTGAATGATTCGGCTGAAAATCGGTTTTTGCGCTCTTGCGTAACGAACGGGCTGGGTTTCGGATGGATTGAGCGGAGCGAGGCCTTTCCTTGATGCTCGACGCCATGACTCGCGACGCGGGTCTGCGTCGAGTATTCGCAGAAGGACTGATTCGCTCCGAACTCAGGAGCCTGCCATGTCATCCGTGATTACCAGCGCCGCACTCTTCTGCAATGTCGCACTCGCTCAATCGAGCACGCAACCCACAGTGCAAGACGCTCACGATCCGGCACCGGCGGACGTAGCGGAAAAGGCGCAGCCCCAGTCAGGCGTGCGCGCCGGTTTCTGGTGGGCGGACTATGACGGCGATGGACTCGATGACGCGTTCGTCGTCGGGGCGGACGGAGCGGCGCGGCTGTTGCGCAACTCCGGCGACGGATCGTTCGCGGACGTCACGCTGCTCTCGGGACTTGACGGCCTTGGTGCCGCAAACTTCGCGGCGCGGAGCAACAGGCGGAATTGAATCTCCTGCGCGGACACGAGGCGAGGCTCGCTGCTCTCGAGGCACGGATCGCTGCGGCTACGCCTTCGACGGTGGTTCCAGCCGGGATCCACTGACAGCCGGCCGCAGTTGGCCGCCCGCCGAAAAAACGCGCTGCTGCATGCGGCAGCACGTACTTCGGCGGTGCGGCGTCGCGCTCCAAGATTGACACGCAGGCGGCCGACCTAGTCGGGGAGCATCAGGTAGCTGGAACCGTAGGCATGGCGAACTTGGCGTCGCCAACGATTTGGCCGGGCCTCTCACAGTGCCATTGCCTAGCCGCAACTATCTGGGATGAAGCCTGGATAGAAACTCGAGTCCGGGGCTCCCCGGTAACCGTCGGGAGTTCCATTCCTTGGGGTCGCGCCAGGCGCGGTGTGAAACTGGCACGGTCCAGAAGGTTGGCGCGGCCCAGCTGTGGCCACGCAACACTCAGTTGCGGATGAAGGTCCGTCGCGATTGTCGGAGGCACTGTTCCGCGCAGTGGAGATTCACGGAGGACACCAGGCCATCGTTGGCGACGGCGTCGGCCTCGCACTCCGCGAATCGTGAACGTGCGCTCATCTCGAATGACAGTCCGCACTCCCCGGCCTGCCGCAGCATCTTCGCGCCTCGAGAGTCGCGCCCGGACCCTGCCTGCTATGGACGGGACCCTTCTGTCGAGTGCCCGCACGAACTTCTTCCGTGGCATCAGTATCCGAAAGTGCCTACGAACTACATCATTGATGATGTACATGCCCTTGGTGCTGCGCCGCTTGCGCAGGCTGGGGGCTTGCTCGCTCCAACCCAACTTCAGGCCTGATCGACTTCATGACCACGACGCCCTCACTCGTCTCCTTTGCCTGCAGCGCCCTTCGACGTCACTCGCGCCTGTCCGCGTTCGCAATGGTGCTCGCACTCAGCGCGGCAGCGCACGCGCAGACCTTCTCGAACAACACGGCCCAGATTCCGCAGGGCTCGCCGTTCAACAACTCGGCCACCGAGAACGTCGACTTTGCCGATGTGGACGGCGATGGCGACTACGACGCGATCTTCGCGGACGGTGGCGACTCCGGCAACGACCAGAATCGCATCTGGATCAACAACGGCAGCGGCACTTTCACGGATGAGACATCGACGCGCTTCCCGGTGCTTCTCGACGACAGCCGCGACGTTGACTTCGTCGACTTCGACCACGACGGCGATCAGGACATCTACGTCTCCAACACTTCCGCGATCGCCAACCAGACCAATCGATTCCTGATCAACATGGGTGGAGCCCAGGGCGGATCGCCGGGCTTCTTCCAGGATCAGACCGCGACGCGCTGGGTCAATATCGCAGTCAACAATGGCTCGACGTTCAGCTCGATCGCGCTCGGCACCAAACTCGCCGCCGGCGGCTTCATCGATTGGTCCTGCGATTGCGCCTTCGCGGACCTCGACAACGACGGCGACATGGACTTGGTGCACACCACCTACGGCGGCGTCTTTGGCGGTGACGTGCCCTCGCGCATCTTCCTGAACAACAACGCTCAGGGCTTTTACGAAGAGTTCAATCCCAGCCACTATCAGTTGCCGGGCTCGACGATCGGAAGCAACCATCCGGGTCTGTGGTGCGAAGGCCAGCACGTGCACGGCTCGACCAACGCCACGGGGCTGCAGTGCGACATCGCCGACACGCCGCTCGGCGTCGAACTCGGCGATCTCGACGGCGA
>JANMRV010000756.1:0-2989 GCA_031388685.1 Planctomycetota bacterium | reverse complement strand
CTCTACATCACCATGCTCTTCGTGGACGGGACGACCACCAACAAGACCAAGTTCTCGCTCCGCGAGGCCGCCCGGACTCGGTTCACGGGATCAGCGCCGCACTGGACTCTGCAGCACGCAGGCTCCACGATTCAGAAATGGACATCTCGCCTCAGGACCTGCTGGGCGAAGCGGCGCTGGCGCTGAATCCGCGCGCCCTGAACACGGCCCGCAAGGGCGTCCGCGCGCGCGTCGCCTTCCGCGGCGGCGAGTTCCGCGAAGAATTGCGCGCATTTTTTGGACCTGACCTGCGGCTCGAGAGCAGCGACAGCGGCGGGTCGGAGGTCGCGGACTTTTCTCTCGAACGGATTACCGCAAACGAGCGGCCATCGTCCCCTCGCGCACGCGCGCTGCTGGCGGCAGCGCTCGCGCGCGCGGCACCGGCGCGGCCGCCGCGCATCCTCGGCGTACTCAACGTGACGCCGGACAGTTTTTCCGACGGAGGGCGGTGGAGTGATCCTGGCCGCGCGGTCGAACACGGACTTGCGCTGATCGCCGAAGGAGCCGACGCCCTCGACGTCGGCGGAGAATCGACACGGCCTGGGTCCTCGCCTGTCGACCTCGACGAAGAGCGCCGGCGTGTGCTGCCTGTCATCCGCGAACTTTGCGGCCGTTCGAAACCGACGATCAGCGTCGACACGACCAAGGCGCGCCTGGCCGCGGAGGCCCTCGACGCGGGTGCAACCATCGTCAACGACATCAGCGCCGGACGTTTCGACTCCGAGATGATTCCGCTGGTCGCGCGGCGCGGCTGTGGGTTCGCGCTGATGCACATGCAGGGGCTTCCGCTCGACATGCAACGCGCGCCGGTCTACGGCGACGTGGTCGACGAGGTGCTGGCATTCCTGCGCGAACGCGCCAGTGTCTGCTGGCACGCCGGCATCGCGGCGGAGCATCTGTGGGTCGATCCGGGCATCGGTTTCGGAAAAACCCTCGACCACAATCTGGCGTTGCTCGCGCGCCTGGCCGAACTTCGCTCGCTGGGGATCCCGATCCTGATCGGCCCGTCGCGAAAGTCCTTCATCGGGCAGATCGAGGCGCGCGCAGCGCCGGCAGCTTTGGAGCCCGCGCGCGATCGGCTGGGCGGCAGCACGGCGGCGCTCGCGGTCTGCGTACAGGGCGGAGCGGAACTGCTGCGCGTGCACGATGTGCGCGCCATGCTGCAGGCCGCGCGCGTCGCGTGGGCGATCGCTTCGCACTGAAGTCGGGGCCTCATCGGCGCTTGGCTATTGTTCGCCGCGCGAAGCAGGTCACAATCGGCGACCGTCCATGATCCAGATCTCCTTGAAGCACGCTTCGTGAGCGCGGCACGCATCTTCGGCACGGACGGAGTCCGCGGCCGCGCGGGCGAGGGTTGGCTCGCCGCCGGCCCGGTCTCCGCCCTCGGGCGCACTGTGGGAGCGCTGCTCGCAGGCGAATCGCGCTCGAGAAAGAAGCGGCGTGTCGTCCTGGGCCACGATGGCCGGCGCTCCGGTCCAGTGCTGTGCGCGGCGCTCGCGCGCGGCTTCGCCGAAGCCGACCTGCGCCCGATTTCCGCCGGGCTGATGACCACGCCCGGTCTTGCCTGGCTGGCGCGCACCCAGGATTTCGAGCTGGGAGCCATGGTCTCCGCCTCGCACAACCCGGCCGACGACAACGGGATCAAGCTCTTCACCGGCAGCGGGATGAAGCTCTCCGACGAAGTCGAGGCCGAAATCGAGCGACGCTGGATCGCCGATCCGAGTCCGGCACCGGACGGCCCGCCAGCGGAGTACGACGAAAGCCTGGAAGTGCTCTATCTGACGCGCCTGGTCGAAAAAGTCGGCGCCGGGCTGAAGCTCGACGGCATGATTCTGGCGCTCGACTGCGCCAACGGCGGAGGCAGCCGCGTCGGACCGCGTGTCTTCGGCAGGCTGGGCGCCCAGATCACATCGATCGCCGCGGAGCCCGATGGCGACAACATCAACCGGGATTGTGGATCGACGCATCCCGAGGCTTTGCAGAACGCTGTTCGGCGCGTCGGAGCGGAATTGGGCATCGCGCTCGACGGCGACGGTGATCGCTGCCTGCTCGTCGACGAGAAGGGCCAGCTGGTCGGGGGCGACGCGATCCTGATGGTGCTCGCGCGCCACGCGATGGCCCGCGGCGAATGGAAGGACCCGCGCCTGGTCACGACCGTGATGTCGAACAAGGGGTTGACCAAGGCGATGCGCGACATCGGTGTCGGCGTGATCACGACGGACGTCGGCGATCGCAACGTGGTCGAAGCGCTGCGGCGCGAGGAGCTGCGCCTGGGCGGCGAACAATCCGGTCACATCGTCTTCGGCCCGGAGAATTTTTTCATCGGCGACGGGATCTACAGCGCGCTGCGCGTGCTGCGGGTCATGCAGGAGACCGGCGAGCCGCTTTCGGCGCTGGCCGGCCACTTCCGCGCGTTTCCGCAAGTGCTGATCAACGTCCCGGTCGCGAGGAAACCGGCCTTGAGCAGTCTCCAAAGCGTCAGCGAAGCTGTGCAGGCCGTCGAAGCGGAGCTGGGTGAGGACGGCCGCATCTTGCTGCGCTACTCGGGCACTGAACCCCTGGTTAGGGTCATGGTAGAGGGGCCCGATCACGATTGGATCCAGCGCCGGGCCAGGCAGCTGGCGGACCTGCTCGCGCGCGAACTGTCGGGCTGATTCGCCCTAGGCCACTCTCCCATGGCGATGGCTGCTTTCGAAACCTCGACGCGCTCCCCGTCGGTGGCCCTGAAATCGGGCAGGCTGATCCTCGAGGAACGGCTCTCCGGTGCTCGGCCCCACGCGAGTGACCTGCTTCCGACCCTCGACCGCCTGCTCTCGAAGGCTGGGATTGGTATCGCCGACCTGGAGCTTCTGGTCGTCGGAACCGGCCCCGGCAGCTTCACAGGCCTGCGAGTCGCCACAGCCACTGCGCTGGGCATCGCCCGCGGTTGCAAGGCCGCGCTGTTCGGCAT
>JANMRV010000752.1:0-3094 GCA_031388685.1 Planctomycetota bacterium | reverse complement strand
CACATGCACTCTGACAGGCCTTTTCGCACGTGTGGAAGCTGGATTCTTGCCCTCGTGCTTTGCCTCAACGCGTGCTCGGACGCGTCGAAGCAGAGTTCTGCCTCGCCGCCGATCGTTGCAGGCCTTGCGAGTGCGGGGCTTGACGCGCGCGTGCGTGGGCTCGTGCTGCTCGGAGAGCTAGGCTGCGTCAACTGCCACGCGGAGAACATCGAGCCTCCGCGGATCGACGCGCGACGCGGACCGGATCTCGCCGCTGTGGGCAGCCGCGTCTTCGCGGACTACCTGCCGCGCTTCCTGGCCGATCCGTGCGGCGTCGAGCCGGGCACGACGATGCCGGAAATGCTGGGCGATCGAAGCGACAAAGCGCGCGCCGACGCGGCCGAAGCATTGGCGCACTATCTTCGCTCGTTCGATGCACGCGCGGTCACGGCCGAGTCGCCCGAGCCTGAAGCGTCTGCGCGCGGCCGCAAACTTTTTCACCAGGTCGGCTGCGTCGCGTGCCACTCGCCGCGGGATGATGCCGGCAACGAATCGCCGCTGCCTGGTTCAGCGCCACTGGGCGATCTGAAGCCGAAATACTCGCTGAAATCCCTGCGCGCGTTCTTGCTGGCGCCGCTGGAGGCGCGTCCGTCCGCGCGCATGCCGGATCTGCACCTGACGCCGACTGAAGCCAACGATCTGAGCAGCTTCCTGCTCGCACAGACGCCCTCGTCCGCGCTGCTCAAACCCATCACGACGCCCATCGATGCCGCGAAAATTTCCGCGGGACGCACGCTGTTCGCCGAGCGCGGCTGCGTTCAATGCCACAAGTTGGACGATTCCGCCCGCGCTCCGGCCCGCGATGCAACGCCACTGCGCAAGCTCGATCCCAAGCGCGGTTGCATGGGCGACAAGCGAGGCAGCTGGCCGCACTACTCGCTCACGGACGAGCAGCGCGCCGACATCAATGCCGCTTTGCTGTCCTTCGACGAGCCGCTGACCGACGAGCAACAGATCGCGCAGCGCCTGGCCGCGCGCAACTGCGTCGCCTGTCACCCGCGCGGCGAACACGGCGGCCCCGCCGCCGATCGCAGTCAATTTTTCACGACCAACGAATGGAGCCTCGGGCAGGACGGCCGTCTGCCGCCGCCGCTGACCGGCGTCGGCGCCAAGCTGCAGCGCGAGTGGCTGATCGATTCCATCGCGCACGGTCAGTCGATCCGGCCCTACCTGCGCACGCGCATGCCGGGCTTCGGCATTGGCGTTGCCACCGAGCTTGCCGACCTATTCGAGCGCACCGACAGCTTGCCGCCGATTGAACTTGGCTCCCTGCCCGAGGATCGCGAAAAGGGCGAACCCATGCGCAACCTCGGCTGCGAGCTGGTCGGCGACAAGGGCATGAACTGCATCACCTGCCACGTCTTTGCCGGAGATCGCGTCGGCACGATGGCCGCCGTCGATCTCATCGACTCGACGACGCAACGTCTGCGGCGCGAGTGGTTCACGCACTACCTGCGCGATCCCGTCAAGTTCCGGGCCGGCACGCTGATGCCGCAGTTCTTCGTCGACGGAGTATCGACCAGGCCCAATCTTGGCGAAGGCAATGCCGCGCGTCAGATCGACGCGATCTGGTACTACCTCTCCGAAGGCCGCAACGTTCGCCAGCCGAGCGGCATGCGGGATCCGCCGATCCGGCTCGTCGTCGGCAATGAAGCGCTGGTGCTGCGGCGCAGCGTTCAGCACACCGGCAAACGCGGCATCAGCGTCGGTTATCCCGGCGGCGTCAATTTGACGTTCGACGCCGAGAGCCTCGGGCTAAATCAAATCTGGTGGGGCGAGTTCGTCGAAGCTTCCAGTGTCTGGACCGGACAGGGCAGCGGTGAAGCGCACATTCTCGGCCACGATTTGGCGACGCTGCCGAAGGGTCCTGCGTTCGTCGTGCTGGCGGATCCGACGGCGGCATGGCCGGAAGCTTCACGGCGCGCGCTAGGTCAACGATTCCTCGGCTACGACCTCGATGAAAAGCAGCGGCCGTCGTTCCGCTACATCTGCGAGGACGTGACCATCACCGATGCGCCCGTCGAAACGCAGCTGGATGGAGTCGCGCGGCCGATCCTGCGCCGTACACTGAGTTTCGTCTCTGCGATCGACAAGACGCTGCAATTTCGCGCCGCACGCGACGCACGCATCGACGATCTGGGCGAAGGCCGCGTCCAGATCGGGCGCTCGCTGCAGATGACGCTTCCGCCCTCGTCGTATCGCATCCGAACCGCCGGGGGGCAACGCGAATTGCTGGTCGAAATCCAGGTCCGTCAAGGCAGTGCGCAGATGGTGGTCGACTACCGCTGGCTGGAGGAATCCAAATGAGCGCGATCTTGCTGCCGCTCTTCGCCGCGCTGTGCAGTCCGGTCCAGGAGCTCGCCAACTCCTGGGGCACCGGCCGCGCCGAGGCCAACTACTACCGCATCGTCGATCTGCCGTTGCCGAGCGACCTTCCGCTCGAGACCGGCAGTCTCTGCCTCTTGCCCGATGATCGCCTGGCGGTCGGCACACGTCGCGGCGAAATCCTCCTGATGTCGGGCGTTTTCGACGAGTTGCCGAAACTGCGTATCGAGAAATTCGCGAGCGGTCTCGACGAGGTCTTCGGTCTGGGTTATCGCGACGGCGCGTTCTACGCGACGCAGCAGACCGAGTTGACGCGCATCACGGATCGTGACGGCGACGGCCGCGCGGATCGCTTCGAGACGCTCAGCGATGTCTGGGGCTTCGAGAACTATCACGAGTTTTCGTGGGGCTCGCCGGTCCAAAGCGACGGCAGCGTCTACGTCGTGCTGGGCCTTTCGGAGTCCTACAACTACAAGACGGATTTTCGCGGCTGGGCTTTCCAGGTCACGCCCGATGGCCGTTCGACCGCGATCGCGAGCGGCATCCGCAGCGCGGGCGGTGTCGCTGCGAACGAGCACGGCGTGATGTTCTATGCCGAGAGTCAGGGCCCGTGGAATGGATCGTGCTCCTTGAAGCAATTGCGCCCGGGCGGCTTCATGGGCCATCCGATCAGCTTCGACGCTTACGATCTGCCGTTGGCGGCGAACATGGGGCCCAAGCCGCTCCAGCC
>JANMRV010000746.1:0-2352 GCA_031388685.1 Planctomycetota bacterium | reverse complement strand
CCGGCGCGCAGCTCGCGGGCGCGCTCACGGGCGAGTCGGTCGGCCTGCATCGGCACATCCGCGTCGCCCGCGATGTCGGTGCCGGCGGCGTCCCACAGTTCGACCTCGCCACCCGGCGTTTGCCAGCTGCGGTGCAGGGCGTCGCGGGTCGTGCCGGGCAGCTCGCTGACCAGGGCGGCAGCGCCGGTCAGACGATTGAACAGCGAACTCTTGCCGGCATTGGGCCGGCCCACGAGCACGGCGCGCGGCAGGCCCACGGGGGCTTCGCGGGCGATCTCCCAGGCCAGCGCTTCATCGAGGCCTGCGCGCAGCTCACGCAGCGCAATCGCGAGCTCGTCGCGCGGAATGGAACCGGTCTCGTTCTCGTCGAAGTCCAGGCTGGCTTCGCACAGCGCGCGCACGCCCACGAGCTCTGCGCGCAGAGCGTCCACGCGCGCCGAAAGTCCGCCGAAGAGCAGCGCCGTCGCCGCGCGCCGCTCGGACTCGTTGCGGGCCGCTACGAGGGCCAGCACGCCTTCCGCGCGCGAGAGATCGATGCGGCCGTTCTCGAAGGCGCGGCGCGTGAACTCACCGGGTTGTGCGAGCACGGCTCCCAGGGACAACGCGCGCTTCAACGCGGCGCGCAGCAGCGGCGGCGAACCGCACAGGTGCCGCTCGACGACGTCCTCGCCGGTGAACGACGCGGGCGCGGGCATCCACAGGACCAGCACCGGCTGCGTCCCAGTTCCGTCGTCGAGCCGCGCTCTGGCAGCGCCGCGCCGGTCCAGCACGAGCGGCTCCGCCGACAGGCGGCAGCAGGCCTGCGTGATGCCGCGCGCCAAGGGACCGCTGAGCCGGATCAAGGCGCGCCGCGCGGCCCCGGGCCCGGAAGAAATCGCTGCGATCGTCGACTCGTGGGACACGGCCCGCGCGCGCCTATTTGCGCTTCTTCTTGTCGTTCGACGGCTGATTCAACTTGCGCGACTGCTCTTCCTGCAACTTGGCGATCTTCGACCAGAAACCGCCTTGTTTCTTCGGCTGCTCGGTCATGTCCAGCGGCCAGAACTTCTTGATCACGACCTGCTCGATGATCCCCAATCCCGACTGCGTGATCATGTAGAGCGAGAGACCTGCCGCGTAGCTGTACAGGAAGAAGCCCATGAACACGGGCATGAACGTCATCATGCGCTGCATCTTGATCGCCTGCTCGTCGGTCGGCTTGGGCATCAGGCGCTGCTGCAGGACCCACAGCACGACCATCAGGATCGGCAGCAGGTTGAAGTACTGGATCGTGCCGATGAACGGCAGGTGCGTGTTGAAGTTGATCTCGAACAATTGATCGGGCTTCGCGAGGTCCACGATCCAACCGGCGAAGGGCGCCTGACGCAGGTCAAAGCTCGCCTGCAGCGCCGAAAACAAACCGAAGAAGACCGGGATCTGCAGGAACATCGGCAAGCAGCCACCGAGCGGAGGGAACGCGCCCTCCTTTTGCATCAAGAGCGTCTGCTCCTGACGCAGCTTCGCCGGATCCTTTTCGTAGCGCTTCTTGAGCGCCTCGATCTGCGGCTGCACGCGCTTCATCTTCGACTGATAGCGCGCCATCGCAGTCTGCGAACGACGGTTGAGCGGGAACAGCACCAGCCTGACCGACAGTGTCAGCAGGATCACCGCGACGCCCCAGTTGCCGAAGATGCCGTGGAAGAAGTTGAGCACCGCCAAGAGGAAGTGCGCGATGGTCGTGAAGAATCCGAGGTCGTGCGCCAGCAGCACCGCGTGGTCGGGATGCGACTTCGCCAGCGCGTCGGGATCCTTCGGTCCGGCGTAGACGGAGTAGGACCAAGCAACGCTCTTGCCGATCGCAGGCACCTCGAGTTGCAGGAGCAGGTCGGTCGCGATGAAGCGCCAATTTTTCGCGGCATCCGCCGGACGGCTGACGGCAAAGGCCTCGTCGCGCAGCAGCCGCCAGGTCGCGCCGCGCAGCGTGTAGGCGCTCGCGCTGTCGGCGCGGGCCAGCACCGCGAAGTACTTGTTATGCACCCCGGCGAACGAAAGCGGTCCGGCAGGCAGCGCAAAGGCTCCGCTCAACGCGCTGCCGCTGTCGTCGCGCGGCTTGCTCTCGAGCAGGGGTTTCTCGCGCAGCTCGGCCTGGCCTTCGATGCGGCCGGCGGCGACGGCCTGGGGCTCGATGTACATCGAGTCGCCGGATTCGAGCGGCACCACCTCGGCCGGCGTGAAGACGACGCGCGCCGCACCCGTCGCCTGCGCGGCCTCGTTGGTGATCTAAAGTACGACCTTGAGGTCGCGACTTGGGGGCTGTATGGTGTTGCGCTTATTGACGCGCACGCCCGCGCCGGGCTGGATCTCGAACTCGAC
>JANMRV010000736.1:0-2869 GCA_031388685.1 Planctomycetota bacterium | reverse complement strand
GACCAGTCGATCCACGCGGGCGACCTCGTGCAACTCGATGGAACGAACTCGTTCGACGACAACACGGCGGCGGCGAGCTTGACGTATGCGTGGAGCTTCAGCGCTCGTCCGCTCGGGAGCGCGGCAGTGCTCAGCGACGTGAACGCGCCCAATCCAACGTTCGTCGCCGATCTGCCCGGCAATTACGCGGTCGAGTTGGTTGTCACCGACGCGGAGGGAGTCGCGAGCGTGTCCGATCAGACCTTGGTCTCATCCAACAACCTCGCTCCGACCGCGGATGCCGGTTCGCCGGCCAGCGCGTACGTCGGCGGCGCGGTGACTCTCGATGGATCTGCGAGCTCCGATCCGGACTTCGATGCGCTCGACTTCGCATGGTTCTTCACGGCTCAACCTGTTGGCAGCACGGCCGTCATCGTGAGCGACGACACGGCGACTCCGCAGTTCACGCCCAGCCTGCCGGGCACGTATGTGGTCGGATTGTTCGTCTTCGACGGCTTTGACGTGTCAGCACTCGTCGAGGTCACAGTGACGGTCGTCACCGGAGATGTCTTTGCGGAAATGGTGGCCGCCGAAACGATCACCACCATCAATCAGCTGCCAATTGTTGACGTGACCAGCGCAGGCAACCAGAAGTCGCTGACGACAACCTTGTCCAAGGCGGTGCAGAGCCTGCAGGACGGTGACCTCGCAGACGCCCGCAGGCGACTGCAAGCGGCTCTCGAGCGCACGGATGGCTACGTACTCCGCGGCAGCCCCGACACGAACGGGAAAGGGCGCGACTGGGTCACGGATTGCGCGGCGCAGGAGGAGCTCTACTGGGAACTCTGGCTCGCCTTGGATGCCATCGCTCCGTAGCGCGACCGACATTGCGCCGGAGTGCGCCGTCGCCTGACGCCGAACCGGGCTCGCCCACGATGACTTTGTGTCGTGGTCGAGCTCGTCTCCGTTTCCGAGCCCCTGCGTGTCCAAATGCGCACGACGGGATTCTCGAGGATTTTCGAAACGAAACACGGATCATCCTCGACTTCTCATAGGGCAGCGCTCGCTGCTACTTGTCCCTACAAGACCACTCGACGGATCGATGCAAATGAAAACACTGCTCCTCGCCGCCAGCCTTTTTATCTGCGCACTCCTGACACCCTCCAATGTGACGCTCGCCGCGCCGATGCCGGTAACGGTCTCGTGGAGCCAGTTCTTCGGAGCGAGGGCCACCTGGTCCCAGGCGAATACCTATGCCGCCAACCTCGTCGAAGGCGGCTACTCCGACTGGCGGCTGCCGACACGCGCCGAGTTTCAGACGGCCATCTCGGGCGGAACGATGCCGGCGCTCACCCCGAACACCGCCTGGTGGTACTGGACGTCCGAGAGGCAAGGCAACCGCGCCTGGGTGGTGACGATCGTCACGGACGCGAACGGCAACGTGCTTCCCGCTCAGAGCGGAGGCACATCCAAGCAACTCCAGGTAAGCCTGCTCGCGTCGATCGGGATTCGGCCCTGACTCCGTCCGGATTCGCCAAGCCAAGACGCCACACGGGCTTCCAACTGGGCGAAGCGGGTGATTCCGCAGGGACGGTACGAAAGCGGCGGAATCGAGGCTGGCTCTGTACCCAGAGTCAGCTACCAAGGCCGCAGCCCCTTTGGTCGCGCGACAGGACCTCGGTCCACCTGCGAAGCAGACAAGGCCGGCAGCTTGGGTACTTGAATCAGTGCCCGCACGCTCATGCGCTGCCCGGTCGGGCAGGGCCCAGCTACAATCGCTCTCTAGACGCAGCCGGTCCATTTCGGACACGTCGCGAATGGAGCAAATCATGGCGAGCGAACAAAAGCATCCAAATACAGCGGCGGCACCCACGGGCTTCGACCCTGCGCGCTACAAGCAAACGACGCGCGAACAATGGCAATCCGCCGCTGAGGCCTGGCATCGCTGGGGGCCGACGTTGGAACGCTGGCTCGGTCCCGCGACGGAGCAAATGCTCGACATGGCCGGCGTGCGCGTCGGTTCGAGAGTTCTCGACGTCGCGGCCGGCGCGGGCGGTCAGGCACTTGCTGCGGCACGCCGCGTCGGAGCCAGCGGCCATGTGCTTGCAACCGACATCTCGTCGAACATCCTCGACTTCGCGGCGGAGGAAGCGCGGCGCGCTCAACTCGCGAATGTCGCAACACGCGTGCTCGACGGCGAGGATCTCGATGTGCCCGAGGACGATTTCGATGCCGTAATTTCGCGCGTCGGGCTGATCTACTTTCCCGATCAGCAGCGCGCACTCGCCGGCATGCGACGCGCGTTGAAATCCGCTGGCCGTGTCGCGGCAATCGTCTACTCGACCGCCGCGAAGAACCGGTTCTTTTCAGGCCCGGTTTCGATCATCCGCCGCCGCGCTGGCCTGCCACCGCCGGTCGCGGGCCAGCCCGGACCGTTCAGCCTCGGCTCCCCCGGCGTACTTGCCGAAGTTTTCGAGCGTGCCGGGTTCAAGGACGTGAAGACAATCGTCGTCGACGCGCCACTTTGCTTGCCGAGCGCACGCGAGTGCGTGCGCTTCGAACAGGAATCCTTTGGCGCACTGCATCAGATGCTCAGTAGCCTCGATGCGGCCGGCAAGGCGGACGCCTGGCGCGAGATCGAAACGGAGCTCGAAGAATTCCAGGGCCCGCAGGGTTTTCAAGGGCCCTGCGAACTGGTTATAGGCGTCGGAGTGAAGTAGGCGCGAGTTTCAACGCGTTCTTCGTAACCGGCGCTCAAGGACTCAAGGAGCCGCCGCGCGACGACGGATGGAACGACGGCACGTCGGTGTTGTTGGGTTATCTCGATTTTAGCTCCAACGGCGGAATCAGCACGGTCAAGTTCCAAGTCGGCAACCTGGGGATTGTGCGG
>JANMRV010000721.1:0-5463 GCA_031388685.1 Planctomycetota bacterium | reverse complement strand
CTTCGAGACGAAAGCCAAGTTCATTCTCGCCGTCGAAACCGGCGGCATGTACTCGCGCTTGAACGACAAACGTTATTGGGAGACGGTCAATTGCATCCTCGTTGAAACGGGCGGCGTGCCGACGCGCGCGACGCGCAGGTTCGTGCGCCGGCTCGCGGACGCGATGAAGTTGCCGGTCTACGCCTTTGTCGACTGCGATCCGTACGGGATCGCGAACATCTATCGGACGTTGAAGGTCGGCTCAGGCAACGCGGCGCACATCAACCGGTTTTTCTGCGTGCCGCAGGCGACGTATCTTGGCGTGACGCCGCAGGATATCTACGACTTCAAGCTGGAAGACGCGACGCACCCGCTGCAGGAAGTCGACATCAAGCGGGCGAAGGACGCGCTCAAGAACGATCCGTTCTTCATGGCGCACAAACCGTGGATCGCGGCGATCGAGCAGATGCTGAAAATGGGCGTGCGCGCCGAGCAACAGGCGCTCGCGAAGTGGGGACTGAACTTCGTGCTCGAGGAATATCTGCCGCGCAAGCTGGCCGACACGAAGAAGTTTTTGCCGTGACGTTCAAAGTCAGGTGACTTCCAACGGTGCCTGAGCTAGTTGTGCGTCGACAACTGGGCGAAGACCGCGATGCTACTACGCCGCGTGAAGCGGTGCCAAATCGTCACGGTCCACCTGCGCGAGCCCAAGCTCTAACAGAACACGATTGAAGTCCAAGAGAGAGAGCGCTGCTGGTGCGGTGATCTCGATTCCAATCGGGGTTCCCTCATCGTTGAAGTCAACGATCATGCCCGGCTCGATGCGACGTGTCCGAGCACTCTTGTCGCCGGGAGCCCGCGGCAAATAGTAGTACGCGGCGAGCGGCCGCCCGTGACGAAAGGTCACCTCAAGATAAGAGTGCTTCATCTCAGTTCTCCACCATATATGCAGTCACGAACACGAGCAGGCTAGCCTCCGCATCCGGCTCGACGATGATCTCCCACGGTTGCCGGTTGTGCTTTGCTTGGATCACCCATCGGCCCTCAACGACGTCCCGCCGATAGCCCGTCGCAGATTCTAGCATCGCCCGAAGGTCCGTCTCGCTGAACCCTCGGTCCGACATTCGCTTGACGCCGTGCGAGCTCATTTCAAGCTCCCAGTGCCACCAGGAAGGCCACAACTTCCGTTTCACAGGGACATCCTTTGTCTCTCCCGGCTCGGGCGAAGGCTCCAGCTGCCCGTTCCCACCTAACGGAGCTGCTGGAGCCGCGCGCGGATCTGCGGCCATGACTTGTACTTGCGAGGAGCGGACTCGTGCTTCCGCAGACGCCGCTCGGCCTCCTCGCGCTGGGCCGGCGTGAGCCCGACATCCTGCGGCGAGCGCGCGATTTCATCCCAGAGATCCTGGACACGCTGAATCTTCTCGGAGATCGAGAGATCCTCCGGCCTTTCGCCGTTCGATGCAACTGTCATGTACCTGCCCTCCACCTTGTTGAAGCATCACTCCCAGGCCCTACTGCAGGTCAGGCCGTGGCGCGGCCCGGCGGTGGCACGCAAACTGCATTTTCCGTGCGGACCGATTGTACAGTTGCTGACACCGGCCGACACGACTCGAACCAAGTCGCTCCAGTGACTCACATCACCCCGCGCGACTTCCGACCGCGCGCGATAGCCCACTTGCGGTAGATGCGATCGATCTCTGGCTTCGAGACACCGGCGAGCGCGAGCGCTTGCGATTCGCTGATGCCTACGCCGTGCAAGAGATCGTTCAGCGAATTGTTGATCGCGAGGCAGGCATCGGACTTGTCGCTCGAGTCGTCGATGTTCTTCCAATCGGCAAGCAGCGCGTGCATCTTGGCGGACTCGATTCCAAGACGTAGGTGAAAGTCGACGTCGTCGAAGAACTCGAAGGTCGCCGCCAGGAGGCGTCGAACGACTGCACGCTCGTCGAGAGTGAGCGTATCTAGCGTCATGACTCGAGGATTGTCCCCGTTGGCGGTTTCATCGATGGCGCTCGATGTACTCGCGCGCTTTCGCCTCGAGCGCGCCGTTGCTCAGCCCCACCGTCTTCGCTTCGGCGAGCGCGGCTTCGTAGCTCAAGCCGCCGTCGAGCACGCGATAGGGCAACCAGACCGCGCCGACGCGGTTGGCCGATGCGCAGTGCACGAGAATCGGCCGCGCCGCCGTCTTGAGCTCTGCACGCAGCGCATCGAAGAGCGCATCGTTCAGGTCCGTCGGCCCGCCGATCGGAAGATTCACGTAGACCATTCCAGCGGACTCGACGACTTGCTTCTCGTCGAAGTCCTTGAGTTCCGTCGGACGCCGCAGGTTGATCACGGTCTTCACTCCACGCTGTTGGAGCAAGGCGAAGTCCGCGGACTCCGGTTGGCTGGCGAGCAACACGCTCCCAAAGCTGTGCAGTTGGGCGATGGAACCGCACTGGGCGGGCGCGAGTTGTTCGGCGGTCGAAGATGCCGGTGCGCTGATCGCACGCTGGGGTTCGGAGCAGGCGGTGAAGCTCAACACCGTGACCAAGGCGGCGGACGACAACAATGTGATTCGCTTCATGATGTGCGCTCGAAGTTGCGCAGTCGGCTGTCCATTCGAAACGATGCGCTCTTTGAATTATACGGAGTCGACCGACTTCGTGCGCAGTCGGCCGACACGACTGTTGAAGTAGTCATCTGACTCCGTACGCTTCACTGCGTATGCGATCCGCGCTGCAATTCGAATTTCTCGAGTCCCAGCGCTTCGCACTCCTCCACTTCGAGCCCATCGATGCGCGCGGGCGGCGTGACACCGCGGAGTTGATCGAGCAGGCTCGCGAGCACTTCGGGCGGTCCCTCGAGCCACGCTTCGACCCGTCCGTCGCGCAGGTTGCGCACCCAACCTTTGATCCGCAGCGAAACCGCCACTTCGCGCACGAACCAGCGAAAGCCGACGCCCTGCACGCGACCGCTGACGAAGACGTGGCGCGCGGCGTGGGACATGCCCGCCATCGTCGGCGGGAGTTGCGGCGGGCGCAACTCGGCGGCCCGAAACCCGGCTCCGGGTGAGCGCAAGCCTTCGTCCGCTCTCCGCTCGCTGAGCGGTGGCGCGGCCACGTGTGGATCGTGCTCGGACTCGAAATCTCGCTTCTGGCCAATTCACCTGCCACTCGCGAGACTGTGCCCAAGTCAGTGCTTCCATGAACTCATCATCAGATACTTCCGGCGGCGAAGTGCTCGTCTATCAGGCTCATGACGGACAGGTGCGGGTCGATGTCCGATTGGAGCGCGAGACTGTCTGGCTCACGCAGAAGCAGATGGCCGAACTACTGGGTACCTCCACCGACAACGTCGGGCTACACCTCAAGAATGTCTACGCGGAAGCGGAACTGGATGAGGCCTCAACTACCGAGGAATCCTCGGTAGTTCAAACCGAGGGGGCCCGGCAGGTGCGACGCCAGGTACGAACGTACAATCTCGACGCTATCCTCTCGGTTGGTTACCGGGTCAACTCCGGGCGCGGCACCCAATTCCGCATCTGGGCCACGCGAACCCTGCGCGAGCATCTGCTGCGCGGCTACACGCTCAACGAGCGCCGGTTGCGAGAACGGGGCATCGGCGAACTCGAACAAGCGCTGAACCTGCTCGCCCGAACGCTGACGAGCCATGCACTCGTCACCGACGAAGGTCGCGCCGTCCTCGAAGTCGTCCAGCGCTACACGCAGACCTGGCGGCTGCTGCTCGAATACGATGAAGAGCGACTTGCGGCTACACCGGCTCGGCCCGTCATCCAAAGAGCAGGCCTGACGCTCGCTGACGCGCGTACTGCCGCCACCAGTCTGCGCGAAGAAATCACCCAACGCGGTGAAGCAGGGCAACTTTTCGGGCAAGAACGCGGTGAGAGCTTGGCAGGTATCCTCGGCGCCATCGAACAGACGTTCGGCGGACAACCGCTGTATCCCAACGCCCAGGTGCGCGCGGCGCACCTGCTCTACTTCGTCATCAAGGACCATCCGTTCAGCGACGGCAACAAACGCATCGGCGCGCTGCTGTTCCTGGAGTATCTGCGCCGAAACGACCTCTTGATGCGCGCCGATGGAGCGCCCCGACTGGCTGACAACGCCGTCGTCGCACTCGCGCTGCTGGTCGCGGAAAGCGACCCGAAGCAGAAGGATCTGATGATCCGGCTCGTGCTCAACCTGCTCGAGAGCGACCCGCATTGAGCGGCGGCGACGCAGGGGCGAATGCACGAAATCGGGCCGGAGCAAGCCCAGGGCACCCGCGGAACAGGGCGCGGATCCGGCAACCGAGCCCTGTAACCTTCCTCCAGTAGACAAGTTAGAGGACAAAGGGGAAAGTCAGGTCCTTCGTCATGCACACACTCCGCTTCGACACGCGCGCCTTCGGGTGGCTCACGCTTCTGATCCTCGCCGGCGGCGCCTTCGCACGAGCGCAAGATCCACAGGCCGCCCCCGCGAAACCGGCAGTTCCAGAACCGGCGCAAGCCCCTCGCCCAGGCGGCGGCGCTCCGCCCTCGAACGATTCGTTCCGCTTCGGCTCGCCGCCTTCGCTTGCGCCGGGCACGACGCAGGAGCAGATGTGGCCCGCAGCCACGGCCGAAGGTTGGGCCAAGCCTTGCCTGATTCCCTGGCAGCGCACGTTCGACGACGCGCTCAAGGTTTCCAAGGCCACCGGCGCGCCGATCCTGGTCTGCGTCAACATGGACGGTGAAATCGCCAGCGAGCACTTCGCCGGCGTGCGCTATCGCGATCCGGCGACGGCGAAGGCGCTCGAGCGCTACGTGTGCGTGATCGCGTCCGTCTACAGACATACGGCGCGCGACTATGACGAGCAGGGCCAGCGCGTGATCTGCCCGCGCTTCGGCACGCTCACCTGCAGCGAACACATCGCCTGCGAAGTCGAACTCTACGCCAAGTACTTCGAGGGCAAGCGCATCTCGCCGCGGCACATCATGCTGAATCTCGACGGCGTGAAAAATTACGACGTCTTTTTTTCGTGGGACACTCAGACGGTGTTCACGGCTTTCGCCAAGGGCGTCGAGAACATGCCGCCGCCGCTCAAGCTCGCCCACGACGGCCTGTCGATGCCCGAGCGCGCGAAGAGCGCCGATGCTCTCGATCGCAAGGCCGTGGAGCAGGCCTATCAAGCGGGTGACCACGCGGCCCGGCTGGCCATCCTGCGCGCCGTGGTCGCCAATCGCGGCGCGAATCAGAATGACGTGCTGCGACTCGCGGTCTTCGGTCTCGATCTCGAACTCGCCAGCGTGGCGCGAAAGGCGCTGACGCAAACTGAATCGGAGGCTTCGATCGACGTGATCGCCGAAGCGCTGAAAGTCCCGATGGATCCCAAGGAGCGCGAGGCGCTGGTCGCCACCGCGGATCGGCTCGGCGAGAAATTCCCGCGCGCGCGCACGCTCGCGGCCTTGCATCGCGGCTTGGATATGGGCTCGACGCGGATCAGCGCCAGCGACGGCGC